>JAPVWE010000174.1 GCA_028572035.1 Desulfobacteraceae bacterium
CCTATAGATATCGCCTTGAAGAAATTGTCCTTACCATAGATATTATTGAATGTTTATCATGTGGCCTAAAGAACAATTAGGCCTCAACATTTGAACGTTACTAATTCCTTAGATTGGCAAAAAACAAATACCCCTTAACAGACATAGAAATAATCTTTGCAAATTTCTGCTATCCTCATATGTACTGTTAAGCAAGAATTCCCTTTGATGTGTAATTTATTGTTCGCCTTGACTTTACAAGGTATTGATTTTAGTATGTCGCAGTAATGGACAAAGGAAAACTGCCAAAAAAACCTGATAATTTAACTGCAATACTCAATTATTCCTTCAAAAACCAGGAATTACTGTCTGAGGCCTTTAGGCACCCTTCTTACGTTTATGAAAAGGATGATCCAGGAGTATCCGACAATCAAAGATTGGAGTTTCTTGGCGATGCAGTTATTAATCTTGCTATTAGCCATCTACTTATGGAATCCTTTCCTGAAATGAAAGAGGGGGATCTATCCAAATATAGGGCTTCGCTGGTAAGTGAAAGCGGCCTCCACTTTATTGCTCGTGAATTGGAGCTAGGAGATTACCTCCTCCTGGGAAAGGGAGAAGAACGAACAAATGGTAGAAAAAAACCATCTATTCTAACCGATGCCCTTGAGGCGCTTATAGGAGCAATTTATCTTGATGGCGGTTTTACCGATGCGCTCAGGGTAATAGAGGGAATCTTTAGCCCATTATTGAACAGGATCGGCCTTGGTGGGTCGATTAATGATTTCAAAACAGAGCTACAGGAATACTCTCAGGAGGACTTTCAGTCAACTCCGGAATACAGACTTGAGAAAGAAACTGGCCCAGACCACAACAAGACCTTCTACGTAGCAGTTTACCTAAAAGGGAATGTATTGGGGAGAGGGGAAGGAAAGAGTAAAAAAGAAGCGGAACAGAGAGCAGCAAAGGAGGCCTTGGCTTGTCTAAGAAAGTGAGAAAACATCTTATCATACCCATATTTATTCCGCACCAGGGTTGCCCACATAGGTGTATATTTTGCCAACAAAAAACCATAACCAATCTCTCAGGGAGCCCCAGTGCACCAGATGATATAAGAAATACGATTGAGTTAGCCATAAGTTCAAACCGCTTTGTTAACCAAGAGCCAAAAGAGGTCGCCTTTTACGGTGGCACCTTCACATCCCTGCCAGCTGGTTCCATGACAAGAATGTTGGGTGCTGTTAAACCTTATGTGGAAAAAGGTATCATACAATCGATCCGCCTGTCTACAAGACCAGACTCTCTCAGTGAAGACAAGCTCGATATCCTTGACTCCTTTGGCGTATCAACTGTGGAACTTGGGGTACAATCCATGAATAACAAGGTTCTGCGACTTTCCAATCGGGGCCACACATCACGTGATACCATTAATGCAGTCAAGGCACTCAAAGAAAGGCGATTTAAGGTTGGGATACAACTTATGCCTGGTCTGCCGGGGGACTCCCAAGAGGTATTCATGGATACCATTGACAAAGTGATAGACCTGAAACCTGATATGGCCAGGCTTTATCCAACACTCGTTATTAAGGGCACGAGGCTGGCACAATGGTACAAAAAAGGAAAATATACCCCAATGGGAATTGAAGATACGGTTAACCTTTGTAAAGAGGCCTGCATAAGGTTGGAAGATTTCGGGATTCCTGTCATCAGAATCGGGCTCATGTCTTCACCATCTCTCCTCAAGAAAGGGGAGATAATTGCTGGCCCATGGCACCCATCCCTGGGATCTCTGGTTCGTTCCGCTATTCACCTTGAAAGACTAAGACCATGCCTTCCTCCCATGGGAGAGGCAAAAAATATCATACTACATGCCCCTAAAGAGGAGATGCCCTTGATTATGGGTTATAAGAAGAGTGGACTGAGGCATATAGAAACCATGACAGGGGCTATGATAAAGGATATTATCCCTGACGATTCGATTCCCCCTGGAGAGGTAGCTTTCAAGGTTTTATTGTTGTTACTAATAACTTCTATCCACAATGAATTGATTCAGTTTCAAGAGGGATTCTTTTATGGGTGAGTCAGGGAAGGGACCGAGGTAAGTTTCAGCAAGATCTGCATAATCTTGCGCATCCTTAAGGCATTTATTAATAGCACCATTGTCTTGTACAAGCTCTATTATCCTCAGATAATCTTTATCTAAGGCATTTCCATTCTTGAACAGATGCTCCAGCCTACCCCTTTCCCCTTTCTCCAGATAGGTGAGGGTATATATCAGAGGGAGGGTGATCTTTCCCTCCCTCAGGTCACTGCCTATGGGTTTACCGGTCTTCTCTACACTAGAGGTATAATCAAAGACATCATCTACAATTTGAAAGGCAATACCCATATTAAGGCCAAAGTTTCTTAAAGATTCGATATCGTCTTTCTTTGCCCCGGCCACTATCCCGCCACTTGCACAGGCAGCTGATAGAAGGTCAGCTGTTTTGGAGGTAATTATTCCCATATATTCCCTTCTTGTTATACTCCAGTTATGGGTGTTAATAAGCTCCAACATCTGGCCCTCTGTCATCCTGATAGCGGTGTCTGCAAGGATCTTTAAGAATTCAATATGCTTCTTCTCGACTGCCATCCTGGAAGATCTGGAAAAGAGAAAATCACCCACTAATACTGCTGTAGAGTTTCCCCAGATCTTATTAGCTGATGACCTTCCCCTTCTGATGGAAGCATTATCAAGGACATCATCATGTAAAAGGCTTGCCGTATGAAGACACTCAAAAACGGTAGAAAGGGGATACATATCACTCTTGTGGTAATTACAGAGTTGACAGGACAAAATAAAAAATAATGGTCTTAGTCTCTTGCCTCCTCCAAGTAAGCTATGACTTCCTACCTTCTCTATCAAAGAGACCTTAGAGTCAAGGACCTTGCCAAGTTCTTCGTTTATCTTACCAAATTGGGAGGCAAACTGATCTAGAAACGTAGATTCCTCTCTCATATTCTATTTACCCATCTCTTTCATATCTTAACTGGTTATATTAATCTGTCATCAAACATATATAAAAACAATAGATAGTTGTCAAAGGAATTAGTAACGTTCAAAAGTTGAGCCCTATAGATATCGCCTTTCAGAAACAGTCATTACCCTATTAACCATCAATGCCTCAACTTTTGAACGTTACCAAGGAATTATACCTTTTGGATGGGGGTAGCAAGTGGGATAACAGACAACACATTTACCACCTCCCGGTCTGGTTGGCTCATAGATAAGCATTCATGTGCTCCGGTCAAGACCTCAAGATATCCATGAATTTGGAATTCCAGGCAAATCACTTTATTTTATCCCTATTTTATGGCATTATGTATCATTGATCTTATCGTTCATTTCCTATAACGCATTTGGAAAAGAAGTATATGCAGGGTGATTTACAGGACTCGGAACTATCGGAAAGATTTCTCCCATTTGCAAAAAAGATGGCAGATGAGGGAATTCCTCCTCTTATTATCGATACCTTTAGATTTTACTACGACAAGCTTATGAGAGGAGAAAGGGGATTAC
>JAPVWE010000175.1 GCA_028572035.1 Desulfobacteraceae bacterium
TCCAAAATCGTGCCTGAATGGACTTTTCGTTCAGGCACTAGTTATCTAATCAAGAGCAAGGATGATAGAATCTTAAGTAAAGGAGGAAAAGATGGAAGAGAAGGTAAAAACTGCCTTAGGTAAGATAAGGCCATCCCTTAACGCAGATGGTGGGGATGTGGAGTTGGTAGAGGTCACTCCTGATGGGGTGGTTAAGGTAAGATTGACTGGCGCCTGTGGAGGATGCCCGATGAGTCAGATGACCCTCAAGATGGGCATAGAGAAAGTGCTAAAAGAGGAAGTGCCAGAGGTAAAAGAGGTTGTTGCCGTATAAATAGGCAGTTAGGCAAGAAAAACAATAAGGGGGTAGTGAGCATGGGTTCAGATGGTATCCCGGATGCAGAACTGGACTGTGTCGGTCTCTATTGCCCGATGCCGATTGCCCAGACAAAGCAAGAGATAGATAGGCTCGAAGTAGGTCAAGTGCTTAAAGTGGAGGCCGATGACCCGGCCGCAGAGGAGGATATCAAACGATGGGCTAAAAGGGTTGGGCATGAGATTCTGAGATTTGAAAAACAAGGGACAATATTGACATTTTACATAAGAAAAATGAAATGAGTTAGGCCAGTTGAGTAATAGCCCTAATAAGGAGGTTTTATAGTGAAAGACGAGAAATTCATATTGTATGTTCAAACAAGTGACGTACCAGAACGCCAATATTCTCCATTGGTATTGGCCCAAACTGCCAAGAACATGGATCTCAATCCAAAGGTATATTATATGGGTCAGGCGCTCAAGATATTGCTACCTGGTGAAGCCGAGAGGATTAAGCTTGGAGCCTTCCCCAGCGTGGGAGAGATGATCGATAAGACCCTTGAAATGGGTATTGAGATTCTGGTGTGCGAGGCATCTAAGCAGATGTTTGGTTGGGAAAAGGTGGATTTGAGACCAGGGCTTAAGATAGTTGGCGCCGCCACCCTGAATGATCTGGCACTGGATGCTGCGGCAACAATGTGGTTTTAGGGATGCGAACATGAAAAAGATATACCTAGATTATGTATCATCCAGGCCCATTGATCCAAGAGTACTGGAGTTTGCAAAACGGTTTCTTGAACATGACTACGGCAATCCATCCTCACTCCATTCAGTGGGATTAGATGCGAAACATGTGCTTGAGGATGCCAGGGAAAAGGTTGCAGAGCTCATTAACGGGGAGAGTGAGAAAACTATCATCTTCACCGGCAGTGCCACAGAGGCCAATAACCTGGCTATCAAGGGAGCCGCACTGAGGAATATAGGTAAAGGAAAAGAAGTGGTGGCAAGTGTGATTGAACACATATCGGTACTCAATCCTATGAAAGAACTTCAAAAAAATGGGTTTACACTAAACCTCATCCCGGTGGATTCAACGGGCATGGTGGATCTTGAGAACCTTGAAGAAGTTCTGACGAAAAATACCACGGTAACCTCCATCATGTATGCAAACAATGAAATTGGGACAATAGAGCCTATCAAAGAGATAAGCAAGATAGTCCACGATAAGGGTTTGTATCTGCATGTGGATGCTACGGCTGCCGCGGGATATCTCCCAGTAGATGTTCAAGCCCAAGGTATTGACCTGTTGACATTATCTTCCAATGATCTGTATGGTCCACAGGGTGCCGGGGCATTATATGTAAAACCGGGTGTGAAGCTTCAACCGGTGCTACTTGGAGGTGGCCAGGAACGCGGACTCAGGTCCGGGACGGAGAACATATTCGCTATTGCAGGGATGGGGGAGGCGGCTCGTATCGCGAAGGAGGAAATGGCGCAAGAAAGCGAGCGGCTCAAGGGGATGAGGGATAAGTTAATCCAAGAGATATTAATGATTGAGGGAGCGTACCTGACAGGTCATCCCACCCACCGGCTACCACACCATATAAGTTGCCGGTTCAGTCTTATAGAAGGAGAGAGCATCTTGTTGAACATGGATCTGTACAACATACAGGTATCTACTGGTTCAGCCTGCTCTTCAAAGACCCTGGAACCATCACACGTACTGTTGGCAATAGGTCTAAAGCATGAGGAAGCCCATGGATCTATGGTATTGACTCTTGGAAGATCAAACAAGGTGGAAGAGATCCCTACAATAGTCAAGGCGGTAGGGGAGACAGTCGAAAGATTAAGAAAACTCTCACCGCTTCTTAATAAAGGGGTGGTTTAGATGGCTCAGATAGGTTGCAAATATCTTCAAAGACAATTTCATAAGTTGTTTTAGAACCAACTCTTTCTGGTCATAACTGGTTGGCAGGGCAAATCCATCAAATTTGATTAAGTTAGTGCCTACTTTGACGTTGCCGTGGTATGACCCTATTTCCCCTTGACATCCCATATGTTTTATAGAATTATGGAAGCGATGTTTCCAAAAAAGAGGCAAAAATGGAATTTAAAACTCGATTTCTCCAGGATCCACGTCAAAGTTTTTTTCTGTTCGGCCCGAGAGGCACCGGAAAATCTACATGGATGAAAAATACGTTGGAGAATGCTATTTATATTGATCTCCTGGATGCGGAGGTTTTCCGGGCCTATTCTTCCAGGCCTGAAAGATTGAAAGAAGTGGCTGAAGCACAAAAACCCGGGACAACAATTGTTTTAGATGAGATCCAAAAACGGCCGCAACTTCTGGATGTCGTGCACCAGTTGATGGAGAATCATACCGGATGCCGGTTCATATTATCGGGCTCAAGCGCAAGAAAACTCAAGAGGTCGGGCGTTGATCTGTTAGCCGGGCGCGCCGCGGTTAAAACGATGCATCCGTTCATGGCCGCAGAGCTGGGTGAAGACTTCTCTCTGGAAGAGGCCCTTGGCATAGGCACGGTACCCCTTATCGTGGACTCTCCTAATCCTAAGGAGGCGATTAAGGCATATGCCGCCCTTTACCTAAAAGAAGAGGTCCAAATGGAGGGGCTTGTCCGAAATATCGGGGCCTTCAGCAGGTTTTTAGAATCCATAAGTTTCAGTCATGGAGCCGCTCTGAATATTTCCGACGTGGCACGGGATTGCCAGGTAGAGCGAAAGACAGTGGAAGGCTATGTCTCAATCCTTGAAGACCTTCTTTTGGGCTTCCGCATACCCGTATTTTCAAGACGTGCAAAGAGGCGCCTCTCATCCCATTCCAAATTCTACTACTTTGACTCCGGCGTTTTCAGATCTCTTCGTCCGGCCGGCCCAATAGATGCGCATCAAGAGATGGAAGGGGCCGCCCTGGAAGGGCTTGTGGCCCAGCATCTTCGGGCGTGGAACGCATACGGGAATGGTTTGTGTAAACTGTTTTTCTGGCGCACTAAATCGGGCAATGAGGTTGATTTTGTTATTTATGGTCAAGATACGTTTTGTGCAATAGAAGTGAAAAACACAGCAAATATTCATACTAAAATGCTTCGAGGACTTCTGACCTTCAGAGAGGATTATCCGGAAGCACAACCTTGTCTTCTGTACAGAGGCAAAGAACATTTAAAAATAAAGAATGTGCTATGTTTGCCCGTAGAAGAATTTTTGAAGAACCTAAAAC
>JAPVWE010000176.1 GCA_028572035.1 Desulfobacteraceae bacterium
TCCTACATAAAAAGCTTCTGGGTGTTTTTCTTCTTGACCTTTGAATTTAGCACTAAAGCACTATAGTGTCAAGAAAAAAAGAATGAAATGTCACTTACGAATTAGAAGTGAAATGGGGGACGTCCATTTGTAAATCAGTAACTTATTCGAGCAATTGATAGTTTATCCATTTAGCTATTTTCCCTCCTTTTTTTACAGCATTCAGAGGTCTTAGCAAACAGCCACGCTAAAAAGGGTAGAGGCAAGGGGACAGGGTTACATCTTAAATCAATGAGTTTTAAATAAGAAATGAAGGTGCATTTCACGGGCAAGGGGTTTGTGAATTTTAAGAAATTTTAAGAGTTGGCATGTTGCGGGGGTTTATAAGCAGAAAAGCTCTTAAATTGCGGGAGACAGCAGTCAAGATAAAGCCAGGTGAATTTTCATAGCCTTCTCAATCTTGTCCATTTCGGTTTTTTCTAATGTCCCGATGAATCTGACGATCCTGCTTTTGTCAAGTGTACGAATCTGGTTGGCTTTAACCTTGGAATCTTTGGGGAGGTTCCCGGTCCCTTTGGTTAAGAACACCTCAAAAGGGTATATCTTCTGAAGATTTCTCGAGGTTATTGGTAAAATCGTCACTGTTCCGGAGAACTCGTTGTTCTTATCATTTGAGACAACCACTACTGGACGGGTTTTGGAAATTTCCCTTCCTATGATGGGGTCAAGGGCAACAAGGTGGATTTCCCCTCTTTTAATATTCATCCCACCCCTCCAGATCAACGGCTTCAAACTCTTTTGCGAGAGCAAGACTTTCTCCTCCGATAGCTCGATAGCCTTCCTCTAGGATTTTATCAAGTTCTTCCTTTTGCCTTTGTTCGATTCGTTGCCTTATGGCTTCTGAGATAAAACGGCTCCGTTTTCTAGGTCCACTCAACTTGTTTAGTGCCTGGGCCAGTTCTTTTGGAAGAGTGATGTTTAGTCGTACAGTATCCGTATTCATTGTGCACCTCCTAGTAAAACTTGTTTGATGTATTGTATTATATATTATTTTGTGTATAAGTCAACAGTTATTAACAATAATTGTCAATGGGGTCAGGCCCCAGTGCAATAGAAAGCTAAAAGCATTGCACGGGGTAAACATAAGTAATTAAGTATTGACAAGCGCTTTTTAGCAGTATGCGGGAAGATGGGCGTCTCGGAGGTAAAAAGAGGATTGAACAGCCATTTCGTCGTGAAATTCTAGTCTATTTTCAAGTTGGTATGGATCGAATGGATGGTCTACCGGGTCAATTTCTTCCTTGAGATTCTCAGCGGAATCCTTTCCTCCCTAATCGTGGTATTCCTCTGGATGGCCATCTATCGATATTCAGATAAGGATGTTATTGGTGGGTACTCCTTGGCAGAAATGGTGTCCTACCTTCTGGGGGCTGGGTTGATCAATAGCTTTATTCTGACCACAGCAGAAAACCCGGAAACCAGTCAGAGTATTCAGGACGGGACCCTTTCGACACTTCTCATTCAACCCATCAATCCTTACGGGGTCTGGTTTATAAGAGATTATTTAGCAACTGGCTTTATGGGCTTGTCAGGGATGAGGTGCTATGGCGACGATCGTGATCATTCCTCTTTCAGGGCCATAATACCAGAAGACCCGGTAGGCGCCAGGGGTTTTCTGCTGGGCATATGCCTCGAAGACCTTTTCCCCGTTAGGACCTTTGAGGGACCTAAATTCGTGCGTGTTCAGAGAGGGGTGCCGCAGGTTGGTTTCAAGAAATCCCAGGCATTTCCTGACGGCTTTCAGGATATGCCTTTGCGAGGAATTGTTTTCAATCTCCCGAAGGTCGGCGTCGGCTTGGGGTGTGAAAATCAGTTCGTGCATCGGTAGCTATTTAGCGTACTTGGCAAAAGATCCGCGCTTGACGGATCCCTTCTGAGAAAGCCCAGTAAGCACTTTCTTCAAGGAGTCTCTATTTTCGAAAAGCCAGGCCTCCTTGACCGGAACTTCCATCATGGGTTCGAGTACAATTCGATGACCCTCCGTGTAGGCTTGAACGGAACGGATGTTTCCGGGCGGGAGAAGTTTGGTTAGAGAGACGCGTTTCTTGGAGTCGATGGTCAAGCTGATCACATCCATGGGCAAAACCTCCATTTCAATATAATAATATAACCATAACCAAATGTGGGAATGGTGTCAAGTGGGAATTCATCAGAAAACCAAAATAGTGGAAACAGGGGTCAAGTGAATTGTGAATTGGGGGCGTCCATTTATAAATAAGTAAATCACTCCAGCAATGGGTAGTTTTTCTCCTTATGCTATCTTCGCTTTTTTGTTAACTGGATAGACGACCCGTGTGGAGAATATAGGGTCACATCCCAGTTAAATAAAAGCAAGAACGTTTAACGGGATAAATCTTAAATAATAAGTATTCACACCCCAACTCAAGTGGAACTCAAGTGGAAGGCTCTTAAATAACTAGAAAAATTCTGACAACAAACCGATAATTGGTGTTCTTCCGACTCGCTTTAGAGGGGTCAGGTCTACACTCTTGATAGGACAGGCACAGAGGTACTTTGCGGCGTTAGGCTCAAGGTATAAAGCAGAAGGCAGTAGACATTAGAGTATTGCGGAATTTCCTGTATATTTGAACATTCGTTTTTTCATAAAGAAGCAAATCGAATTCGGCAATTGAGGAATTTAAGGAGGTTAGGAGATAGTGGTTAAACCTAGCGCCTTGAAATCTTTATCAAAGGAGAGCGCCGGCATGTTCTTGAGTTCCCCTGAGATAAGGACATGCGAGAGGGCATCTACAAAAGAAACTTTTCTGTCTTTACCAAAAAGATTGAATAAAGCGATGGCTTGATGGTGTTGACCTTCCGTAGAATGAGCAATTCTATAGAGATCAATCGATTGATTGAAAGTGAGAGCCTCACTGTAGCCGTATTGATAGAGAAGAACAGTCATGGCTTCGGAGATAATGAACCAACATGTATGAATTGTGATTCGGTTTTCCTTGATCTGTTTAAAGAGTTCTAAGGCACGTTTGTGTTTTGTGTCCTTCTTTGAAAACAGGGCGATAAAGAAACTGGCATCGCAATAGACTGCGTTGAAGCCTTTTAGCGTTTGCATTATTTTTTCCCGTACAAGATGGACTTATAGTTCCGAGCTACTGCCCGCAATCTTCCTTTTGGTTCCGGCAGGTCATCAATAGAGTCTAAGACTTTATCGTAGCGATCCATTTCTCCTATTAACTCAATGCGGGCATATGCCTTGCCTCTCTTGTTGATTTGCAAGGCTTCACCAGGCCTTAACAGCTTGTGAAGCTGGGTCAGCTTGGATCGAGCCTCACTGACTTTCATCTTTGATACCAGGTTTTCCATGGCAACACTCCCTTAAGTTGTACAAAGTTACATTAAATTCCCATATTCTGTACAGATTGTCAAGGAAATTATATAAGATTCGATCTGCGGTTTGGATGATGTAGATTGGAATTCTCTGGAATTAGGTTTGGTATTATTCCATTAGGGCTTTAGGGATTTCATT
>JAPVWE010000177.1 GCA_028572035.1 Desulfobacteraceae bacterium
GTTCAGGGTTACCTTTCTTTCATTGACCTTGCTCGTAAGCCAGCAAGTACTTGATGAAACGTCGAATGGCAGGGCGCCCTGTCAGAGTCCCCTAACAGGGTAAAGGTGCGTCCGGCATGATCATACACATCCTGAAACTCAGCATTCGTTATGTATTGCTGATCCAACGGTACGCGTTCACAGGTTCAGGGTTGCTTTTCTTTTCTTAACCTTCACTAACCCTGAACCTCTGAACCTCTGAACCCACAACCTCTGAACCCTGAACCCGTGAACGGTTACTCGTACCTTAGCTGCATCTGTTATAACCACAGAAATGGCACGTCATGCATCCTTCTTCAAAGGTAATAGGCTCTCTGCATTCAGGACACAATTCTCCCATCAGAGACCTTTCTTTCCTTGATGCCTTTTTTCCCTCACCCTTGAGATACCTATTCCCAAGCACCTTAGCTATAGCATCGGGTATCGAGAGCACCAACCCGTCTTTTTGAAAAACCGGATGCTCTCCACCTATGCCTTCTAGCTGTTCAACTATTGCATCCACCTTTAGACCAGACCTCAGTGCAAGGGACACCAACCTGCCAATGGCCTCTGTCTTTGCTGTAGTTGAGTTCCCACTTTTGCCAATTATGGCAAAAACCTCAAACGGCATCCCTTCATATTCGGTTACATTAATATAAAGGTTGCCCAATCCTGTCCTTATCTTGGTAGTAAAACCCTCAACTGTTTCAGGCCTATCCTTCATAGCGCTATAGAAATCATTTCTATCATTTCCTTTGCCAAAACTCAATACTTGCCTCTCCTTGCTCCCATCCCTATAGATAGTTACGCCTTTACAGCCAAGCTCATAGGCTAGATTGTAGGTTTTTTGTACATCAGCAGGGGTAGCATCTCGGGGTAGATTAACCGTCTTAGATACACCATTATCTGTATATTTCTGGAAAGCTGCCTGCATCTTGACATGCCACTCAAGGCTTATGTCGTGGGCAGTCACAAAGACCTCTCTGACATCGGCCGGGATCTCCTCTATTCCCTTTAACGTTCCCTCCCTAGCCACCCTATCCGTCAGTTCTTTACTATAAAAGCCTCTTTTCCTGGCAATCATCTCAAAGTAAGGATTCACCTCTATCAATTCATCATTATCCATGACATTTCTTTTAAAACTCAATCCAAAGACGGGTTCAATACCACTGGAACAGCCAGCAATGATACTGAGGGTTCCTGTTGGGGCAATGGTTGTTGTGGTGGCATTTCTATAGCGACAGCCAGCTCTATCCTTAAAGATGCTTTTTTCAAAATTCTTAAAAACCTCTCTCTCTTCGGCCAGTGCAATGCTCGCCTTACTTGACTCCTCCTGAATAAAAGACATGACCTCCTCGGCAAGAGAAAGGGCCCTGTTGCTATTATAGGGAATTCCCATCTGAAACAGCACATCTGCAAACCCCATTACCCCCAAGCCTATCTTTCGATTACCTCTGGCCATCTCTGTAATCTTATCCAGAGGATACTTTGAAATATCAATTGCATCATCCAGGAACCGTATGCATAACCTGACCATTTCGCCTAATCTCTTCTTATCAATTCTTAGCCCATTATCATCCCGGGTCACAAACTTGGCAAGGTTTATGGAGCCAAGATTACAGGCCTCGAAAGGCAAGAGAGGTTGTTCTCCACAGGGATTGGTGCTCTCAATTTCACCCATATCAGGGATTGGATTATCCCTATTCATTCTGTCGAGAAAGATAACACCAGGATCCCCGTTTTCCCATGCCTGTTTTACAATCGCATCATAGACATCAACTGCATTCGATTGACCCATCTCCTTCCCGCTCATGGGATCAATAAGGGGATAGGTCCTCTTATCCCTTACGGCCTCTGTGAACTCCCTGGTCAGGGCCACCGATATATTGAAATTATTGAGCTCTTTGTCATTCTTTTTGCTATAGATAAACTCCATAATATCCGGGTGATCGACCCGTAATATCGCCATATTCGCTCCCCTTCTGGTCCCACCCTGTTTGACCTGTTCCGTGGCTGTGTTAAATATCTTCATAAAGGAAACCGGGCCCGATGCCACTCCACCTGTCGACCCTACCCGACTATCCTTTGCCCTAAGCCGGGAAAAGGAAAACCCGGTTCCCCCTCCACTTTTATGGATCAAGGCAGCATATTTCAAGGAATCAAAAATACCCTCCATACTATCCTCTACCGGGAGAACAAAACATGCAGCCAACTGACCCAATTCTGTGCCTGCATTCATCAAGGTTGGAGAGTTAGGTAAAAACCTCAATTCGGTCATCATAGTGTAGAATTCTTCCTCCATCTTGCTCGCCTGATCCGGGCTCGCATAATTTTTCTCGGCCATTGCTATATGATGGGCTACCCTCCTGAACATCTCATCCGGGGTTTCAACCACATCACCGTTAGCATCCTTTCTCAGATACCTTTTTTTAAGAACCCTGAGGGCATTGGCAGAAAGGTTCAGGCCATTTTCCCTTTTAACCAATAATTGATGTAGATGAATCGGCCTTGCCTTTGTAAAGCCATGCTCTAACATCTTGGCATCTATTATCTTCTCCAGTAACGGGACCTGCACCTCATTAAGACCCATCCTTTCTATATCCTCCCTCAAGGACCTGGTTATCCTTACAGCCTTGTCGCTGTTAATCTGGTTCTCGGTAATCAGAATATCGCTGATCATTTGATCATCCCACTTTATGGCGTTTGGAAGTAAATTTCCATCCCTGAGGACCAACACCGTTTCTGCCCACATAGCTCCCTCCAAGATATTAATAACCAAGATCTTTCAATATCAGCACATATTGTGCCATTCTCCATCATAGAGCTCCATATATGGTATGTCAAGTAAAAATTATCATTTTTTTTGCGAAAATTTTAAAAGGCATGGGGATCTCCTCTTGGACCTTGAAGCAGAGTTATTATTGACAGTTAGAATAAAGAGGAGTAAAGGAAGTTATATGCACTGAGTTATCTGGAGGTGCTGAGTTCTCTAGAAAATGGATTCACATCCTGGAAAAGGCAATACCTCTATTATCTGATAACAAAGAATTTCACCTGCTTTGCACCTACCATAGATCTTACAGGGCTCATCATCTGCCGGACCATCAAAAGACCAAAAAAGCTGAACCCATGGCAGCCACAGTCCCACTTAAAGGAAATTTCGCGGGACTCATCTTTAAGGCCGAACCAAACCCATTCATCCAATTCGTTGACGAAAACCCCCATGCCATTCTCGGCTTGATGGCGCTTCTTTGCATGTGGTTATTAGTGAGGGCTTATGAAATACAGCGTGGATGGAAATACCAAAAACTAAACATGGACGACATTGGCCCTTTAAAGATCATCAAGGACAACGCCACCCGGATCTGGAACCACCACCACCGAGGCAAAAAGGTAATCAGGCTGGAGGATTGCAAAGAGTAAATTGAAATCCGAAGATCAACATTTTTCTTATATCTTGGAATTTTTTCCATAATTGCTTAATAC
>JAPVWE010000178.1 GCA_028572035.1 Desulfobacteraceae bacterium
ATCTCATGGTCGCTGTAGGGCTTGGACTTGTCCTCCCTCCTTACCATCTCCTTAATCCTCTCCTTAACACTCAAAGAGGCCACCTTGTCCCCTCTGTCAATTGATTGAATACCACTGTTTAAGAAATATCTTAGCTCGAAAATACCAAAAGGGCTATACATATATTTATTATTCACGACCCTGCTTACCGTGGACTCATGCATCTGTATATCCTCTGCCACATCTCTCAAGACCATTGGTTTCAAATGCACTGGCCCAAAGTCAAAGAAGTCCTTTTGAAACTTAACAATGCTCTCTGTCACCTTATAGATTGTCTTCTGCCTTTGCTGAATGCTCTTCACTATCCAGGAGGCGCTCTTGAGCTTATCCCGAATGTAGTCCCTCGTAGCCCTGGACAGATCATCTTTCTTGGCGAGGGCCTGTTTATAGAAGGCACTGATCCTTAATTTGGGAAGACCATCCTCATTCAAGACAATAAAGAACTCATCCCCCATCTTATAGACGTAGACATCAGGGATTATGTAGATAGTCTCCTCATCGTTGTAGAAACGACCTGGTTTAGGCTCTAGAGAGGCTATCACAGAGACAGCATCTAGGACCTCCTCCAATGAAACGCCCAGGCCTTTGGCAATCTGGGGGTATCTTCTCTTCTCCAGATCTTTCATATGATCAGTTAGGATTTTACTGGCTACACTGCCATCCAGATCCTGAAAATGTAACTGGATCAACAGACACTCCCTGTTGTCTCGTGCCCCGACACCAACAGGGTCAAACTCATGTATAGTATCCAGTACCTTTAATACCTCCTGCCCTGATCTATGGGTAGAGTGGCCGATGTTATCCACTGAGGCCTTAAGATAGCCATCCGGATCTATGTTGCCAATAATGTATCTGCCGATCTCCTTGTCTGTGTCATCAAGATTGCTCAGTTGCAGCTGCCACATGAGATGGGAGTAGAGGCTTGTTTTAGGGGCAATCAAACTCTCAAAGGACGGTCTGTCTCCCCTGTCTTCATGTGGTGAGCTTGCCCATGCCGTATTATACTCTGAGATGTAGGCCTCCCAATCGAAATCATCCCTCATTGTCTCCTTGATTGTTACCTCTGGCAGAGGCTCTTCTTCACTAGAGTCTTCTTCTTTCTTCTCCTCTTCCGGCAGCCTTTCCTCCATCTCATCGCCTGGCACCTCTTCTAATAATGGATTGGCCTCCATCTCTTGGTTTATTGTTTGAGAGAGCTCCAATCTGGAGAGTTGTAAAAACTTGATGGCCTGCTGGAGCTGGGGGGTCATTATTATCCGCTGGCTCATCTTTAGTGATTGTTTCAGTTCAAGTGCCATAGTTGCCCTTAAGGAAAATCTACATATAGAAACCTTCTCCTAAATAGACGGACCTAACTACCTCGCTTGCAGTGATCTTTTCAGGTGTACCGGACTCGATGATCTCTCCCTCATTTATGATGTAGGCAAGATCGCAGACATCCAATGTTTCCCTGACGTTATGGTCTGATATCACTACTCCCAAACCCCTTTCCTTAAGCCCTTTAACAATTTGCTTAATATCGTTAAGAGCCATAGGATCAATACCTGCAAATGGCTCATCAAGCAAAATAAATTTGGGATTGGTAATCAGAGCCCTTGTAATTTCCAATCTCCTCCTCTCACCCCCAGACAGGGAATAAGCCTTTTGTTTGGCCAAATGGCCTATGTCTAGTTCGGATAAAAGGGACTGAAGAAATGTCCCTCTTTGCTGAACAGGTATATTTATAATCTCCATAATGGATAAAAGGTTTTGTTCAACGGTAAGTTTTCTGAACACCGATGGTTCCTGAGACAGATAATTAATCCCCTGCCGGGCCCTGATATACATCGGTTCATGGGTAATATCTCGCCCCTCCAAAAAGATCTGACCTTCCTTAGCCCGAATCAAGCCAACTATCATATAGAAAGTAGTGGTTTTACCGGCCCCATTTGGTCCGAGGAGTCCAACAATCTGCCCTCTGTTAACCGATAAGTTTACCCTATTTACAACCGCCCTTCTCCCATAGAATCTAACAAGGTTCTTTACCTTTAAAGAACCTCTGATGCCCTCTTCCTTCATTCTTTCCCTTTTTCCTCTTTAGGAAATATAGTAGCCTTGACCCTTTTCGTTTTACCTCCCTCAATTATACTCCTGTTTTCATCTAAAAACATGATTATCCTGTGCCCTTCTACAAAATCTCGACCTTGTTTAACAACAGGATTTTCCGTAAGCACAACCTTCCCCTCATTCTGATAAAAAACTGCCTTCCCTGCTCGGGCGATACCACCATCAGAGCGATTAATAATAACATCACCTAAGGCAACAATCTTTTCTATCCTATTGGATTCTAAATTGGATTGCTTTTTGGCGGGGTTACCAAGATAGTACACGATCATCTTGTCGCAATCTACCACCATATCCTCTGTTCTGGCCCTTACCTTTCCCTTGAATACAATTACCCTCAAATTCTGATCAACCTCAAGGGTATTTGAGTGGATAATAATTGGGCTTTCTGAGGACATCTTCTTTGATGGCTTGTTTGCCCTATTAGAATACCCCCTCCTGGAGGACGGTGATGACATGCCAATATTATCTCTTTTTTCACACAGGACATAATGCCCCCTGTCAAATCTGACAGAGTTTACTTGAGAAAAGGGATTGATTTGAGGAGGTAGCAGAAAAACAAAGGAAAGGATTACGCCAAAAGAAAAAATGGTAGGTAAAATCCTCATCTATAAAAAACCTCACCCATAACGGTTGTACAAACATTTTCCTTAACCATAAATTTCTTCGTTTTTAGATCAATATAGAGACCATCTCCTTCGACCCTAAAGAAAGGGCCAACCACTCTTATAGGCTGATCAGTTTCCACGGATTCATCTTTCTGTCTATAGATTAAGAGGCTTGTTTCTATCTGATAGCCATTTGCAGACCTCCCAATCACATCCCCTTTTAAGATAATTTTCCCACTCTCCCTAAAATAATCACCTTCGTTTCCTTTTATGGTAAAAGAGTTCTTTTCAACAGAGTCTAATTTCAAGAACACATCTTTTAAGGCCACAATTTGACTTTTGTGAAGAATATGGGCCTCTTTGGCCTTAAGCTCCCATTTTCCTTCACCATTCTTATAATCCTGGCTATATTTTACATCGGAAACTTTTAGGGATTCTCCAGGTACCAAATTGGATGTTGTTGAGGAGACCATAACTAAATGCGGCACCTTAAAGAGAAAAAAAGCAGCTATCATTAAAAGAAAAAAAATCCCGGCTATCGGCCACGTTATTTTAGGAATTTTTCTCATGAATTATACCAACTTAAGTGCCTAAAGTCTAAATAGAAAAAATGATTTGACTGCTCGAGTTAACATCACTATTTACTTTAAGCCAATATTGATGGCTTCGTAAAAAGACGCCGGTGCTGTCATTGCGAGCGTAGCGAAGCAATCTCATTGGCTGTAACTGCTTGAAATCA
>JAPVWE010000179.1 GCA_028572035.1 Desulfobacteraceae bacterium
CTATCGATAGAGAAACTTTTATTGATAACGTCATGTACGGATTTGGCGTGCCTCAATGGAGCCCAGTCTCTCCCGCGGTGAAAGGCTTCTACAATCCCGAGGTAAAGAAGTATCCTTATGACCTGGCCAAAGCGAGGAAAATCTTACTGGAGGCTGGCTTCGTTTTAGAAGAAGGCAAATTATATGATCCCGATGGTAATCATGTGGAATTTGAGCTCTTCACCAACAGCGGTAATAATATACGGGAAGCTCTGGGTATTTTGCTAGCTGATGATCTCAAGAAGTTAGGAATGACCGTTCATTTCCGACCCCTTGATTTCAATCTCTTAGTGCAAAAATTAACCGCCAAACCACGAGGTGACTGGGATACCATCATCCTTGGTTTGACTGGCGGGGTGGAGCCTCACGGCGGTGCCAATGTCTGGAAGTCTGATGGTGGATTGCATTCCTGGAATTACGATCCGGAAAATAGGTACGACTGGGAAAGGAGGGTCGATGATCTGTTCAATGAAGGTGTCCAGGAATTAGATCCTCAAAAAAGGAAATTAGTCTATGACCAGTGGCAGGTGATTGCTTCTGAGGAGCTTCCCTTTCTTTATACCGCTCTCGCTACTTACCTTAGTGCGGCCAGAAACACCCTCAAAAATGCCCATCCCACCGCCTATGGAGGTACCCTTTGGAATGTGGAGGTCCTTTATCTAGAAAAAGAATAACAAATTCTGATGTTTGCCTAAGAAAGATTCGTAAGATTTAGCCTTCTGGGAATCTTCTGAGAATTAAGGGAGAGGAGCTTGGTAAGATATATTGTCCGACGATTCTTGCATATGATCCCACTATTATTAGGGATATCGCTGATCTCGTTTTTCATCATCCAATTAGCTCCGGGGGATTTTTTGAGTCAACAGGCTTTAAACCCTCAAGTTTCTGCCGAGAGAATTGCTCAGGAGCGAGCTCGCTTCGGACTGGATGAACCCACCTACCTGCAATATCTCATCTGGCTCAAGAACATTTTGCGTCTGGACTTTGGATACTCCTTTGCTTACCGGCTGCCCGTCTTTACCTTGATCAAGAGCAGATTGTACAATACCTTCATCCTCTCCCTGAGTGCCATGATCTTCACCTGGGTATTGTCGATTCCTTTAGGTATTATTTCGGCAGTCAAACAGTATTCATGGCTTGATAAATTAATCTCCGTTTTTGCCTTTCTGGGATTGGCCATTCCCAACTTTTTCTTTGCTCTTTTACTGCTATATATGGCTATGAAGAGCGGCTGGTTCCCGGTGGGCGGCATGTACAGTATTAATTACGAATCCTTGAGTCTTGGGGGTAAAATCTGGGATCGAATTTATCACTTGATTCTACCCACCATAGTTTTGGGTACTGCGGGGATGGCAGGATTAGTACGGCAGATGAGAGGAAACCTTCTGGATTACCTGAAGGCAGACTTCATAATTACTGCCAGGGCCAAGGGATTGAGTGAGAGGGTGGTCATCTTAAAACATGCCGTGCGCAATGCTGCGAACCCTATGATCACCCTTTTTGGTTTTTCACTGCCAGGGCTTCTTTCCGGCGCTGCCTTAACAGAAATTGTCATGTCCTGGCCTGGACTGGGTAGATTGATGCTCGAGGCAGTGCTGAAGATGGATCTATATTTGGTAATGGGGGGTCTTATCATGGGCGCAGTTCTACTGATTCTGGGTAACTTGGTGGCCGATCTTATGCTTGCCTGGGTTGATCCCCGGATTCGTTATGATTGATTTTTTTTCGGCTTGAGGGAGGACTAAGTCGTGGCCAGAAAATGGTCTCGGGATAAAGATACGACTTTCTCGGAGTTCAGGTCTGTTACTAAGACCCAACTTATCTGGCGACAGCTCAAGAGGCACCAGTTAGGAATCATTGGTGGAATCATATTAATCTTACTTTACGGGTTCGCCTTTTTTGCCGGGTTCATTGCTCCTTACTCAAGTGACCTGCAGGTTCGGGCAAAAGCTTTCCATCCTCCTACACGACTCTATTTTTTTGATGAAGAGGGTAATTTTGGTTTACGACCCTTTGTCTACCACTATGAATTGGTGGACAGAGTCTTCAAAGTCTACCAACCGGATCTCACTGCAAAATATCCCCTTCGCTTTTTTGTTAGAGGAGAAAAATACAAGTTTCTGGGGCTAATCCCCTCCGATATTCATTTATTTGGTACGGAGGCGCCTGGCCACATCTTCCTTCTGGGGACCGATAAATTTGGGCGGGATATTTTTACCAGGCTTCTTTTTGGAGCGCGTATTTCGCTTTCGGTGGGGCTAGTTGGTATCTTAGTCTCCTTTAGTATGGGGGCCCTAATTGGTGGAATAGCCGGCTATTACGGAGGGATGGTGGACAATCTTTTGATGCGGGTGGCAGAGATGATCATGTCCTTCCCGGGGTTTTATTTACTTTTGGCCTTGCGCGCACTTTTGCCTACCGCGTTACCCTCGACTACGGTGTACTTATTGATCGTCTTTATCCTGAGTTTTATTGGTTGGCCTGGGTTTGCTCGAGTGATTCGAGGAATGTTTCTCTCTTTAAGAGAACGGGAGTTTAGCCTGGCAGCCAAGGCCTTAGGCGGCAGCGACCTTCGTATTATTTTGAGACATATCTTACCTAACACTATGAGCTTTGTCACTGTCGCAGCTACTCTCAGTGTGCCAGGTTATATATTAGGGGAAAGTGCTTTGAGTTTTTTGGGTTTGGGGATTCAGGAACCACAAGCTAGCTGGGGCAATATGTTACAAGCTGCTATGAACACTCGGGCTTTGGTGAGCTTTCCTTGGATTTTGATCCCCGGCTTTTTGATCTTTGTCACCATTCTGGCATTTAACTTCTTAGGGGATGCTCTGCGTGACGTCCTGGAACCCAGGATGCGAACCAGTAGACAAACGTTCACTGGTTGATTTTTTTCTATTGACCACTGATTGGCGATTCCTGACAATTATTACAGGCACCAAGAACAGTGCTCGCTTTGCCAAAAAATAGATCTATCAATAGGAAAGGAGATAGAATAAAGATGAAAAAAAGATGGATTCGTGGTTTACCAATTTCGGGATTATTAGTGGGTCTGAGTTTGTTCGTCTTATCTGCCTTCGCTGCCACCCCAGCCACCACTGTTTCGGAAAATCGCCCTCAGCCTCAAAGATACGTCCTGGACAACGGAATGGTAGTCATTCTCGAGGAAATTCATACTGCCCCGGTAGTGGCCTTGCAGGTTTGGGTGAAAGCCGGAAGTATTACTGAAGACGGGTACTCAGGCTCAGGAATATCTCATTATGTTGAACACCTGCTATTTAAGGGAACCGAAAAAAGAGGGGTGGGAGAAATTAATCGGGAGATAAAAGGCCTGGGAGGGCAAATTGGTGGCTATACCACGTTCGATCGTACTGTTTTTCATGTAGTTGTACCCAGTGACCATTTTGTTACCG
>JAPVWE010000180.1 GCA_028572035.1 Desulfobacteraceae bacterium
AACCCACCAGAGAAAAACAGCAGCTAATAATTATGGCATGTCAGTCCACCACACACGGACGTTTTATCAACTATACAATTTGCTTAGCTTTTGGTATATGCCTGAAAGCTGAGTTGCCTTGACACTAATATTTAATGAAGAGGGGAAGTTAAAATGAACACCGATTTCTTATTCACATCTGAGTCTGTGACAGAGGGACATCCGGACAAGATAGCTGATCAAATCTCTGATTCCATACTCGATGAGATTATAGCCCAGGACAAAGATGGGAGGGTAGCCTGTGAGACCCTGGTTACAACAGGTATGGCCGTTATCGCTGGAGAGATAACGACCAGCTGCTATGTGGAAATACCGGAAATTGCCAGACAGACAATAAAGGAAATAGGGTACAACGATTCATCCATGGGCTTTGACTGGAAGACATGTGCAGTTATTACAAGCATCGACAAACAGTCAGCTGACATTGCCCAGGGAGTCAATGGTACAGGCCTTTTCAAAGAACAGGGGGCAGGCGATCAGGGTCTCATGTTTGGATATGCCTGCACCGACACCCCTGTTTTCATGCCAATGCCCATTTATCTTGCCCACAAACTTACCCAGAGACTTGCCCATGTCCGCAAATCCGGAAAACTTCCATGGCTGAGGCCAGATGGAAAATCACAGGTAACAGTTAGGTATATAGACCTAAAGCCAACTACTGTTAATGCAGTTGTTATAGCAGCCCAACACTCCCCTGAGGTTGACTACGATACCCTCAGGGAGGCAATTATTGAAGAGGTAATAAAGAAGGTTATTCCCCCTGAAATGATTGATAAAAAGATACAGTTTTTCATAAATACAACCGGTAGATTTGTTACTGGTGGTCCCCTGGGAGATTGCGGCATGACCGGAAGGAAGATTATCATGGATACCTACGGCGGATTTGGTTACCATGGTGGCGGTGCATTCTCTGGCAAGGATCCATCCAAGGTGGATAGGAGCGCCTCCTACATGTGCCGCTACATTGCAAAAAATATCGTTGCTGCGGGTCTGGCTGAAAGGTGCGAGATCCAGGTGGCCTACACCATTGGCAAGGCGGAACCGGTTGGTTTACTCGTTAATGCTTACGCAACCGGTGTTGTGCCCAGTATCGAGATGACAAAAATTGTGGAAAAGGAATTTGATCTGAGGCCAGCTACCTTAATTCAACAATTGGATCTTCTGAGGCCTATATACAAGAAAACCGCCTGCTATGGGCACTTTGGACGGGAATTGGAGGAGTTCACCTGGGAGAGGACAGATCTCATTGAAAGACTAAAAAAGGCTTTTTAACCTGTCACAGAGCTCTCAGAGCACACTGAGTTTTCAATTGCGTTTTGTGTCAGGCCTCTTAGTACCATGTAATAATTATCTCAGTGACCCCCTGCCCGCCATAGCTTTTGCTCAGGCGAGTTTCCGAATTCCGGAACTCGGAAGCAGGCGGGTCTGTGTACTCAAGCGAACCCGCCGCCTTGTTGGGGGGAGAGCCCCGCTAATGCGGGACAGGCACGCGAGAGGCAGTATTGTAAAGCTTGGACCATTACCGAAGCTGGTGGCTCATAGCATTAACTCAATAAAGGAAAAAGCAAATGGACTACGACATCAAAGACATAGGCCTTGCAGACAAAGGTCAACTCAGAATAGAGTGGGCAGGCAAAAGCATGCCTGTCTTGAATTCAATCAAAGAAAGGTTTTTCAAAGAGAAACCCCTATCAGGTCTGAGGATTTCTGCCTGTTTGCATATAACTACAGAGACTGCTGTTCTGGCAAGAACACTCAAGGCAGGCGGCGCCTCTCCAGTCCTCTGTGCCTCTAATCCCCTTTCAACCCAGGATGATGTTGCTGCCTCGCTGGTGGCCAGAGATGAAATCCCGGTCTTTGCCATAAAAGGAGAAGACACCGACACCTACTACAGCCATATATTGTCAGCCCTTAAAGACATGCCAAACCTAACCATGGATGATGGTGCCGATCTGGTCAGCTCCCTTCACTTTATGGCCCTCAATAAATGGGATGATCTCTCCCGGGCAATAAGGGAATGGGGTCTTTCTTTAAGTGAAGAGGAAAGGAACTCCCTCATTGCCGGTGTCATGGGAGGAACAGAGGAAACAACCACCGGTGTCATTCGCCTCAGGTCTATGGAAAAAGACCGTGTGCTTCAATTCCCAGTTATCTCTGTTAACGATGCCAATACAAAACACCTTTTTGATAACAGGTACGGTACAGGCCAAAGCACCATCGATGGAATCATCAGGGCAACAAACAGGCTCCTTGCAGGAAGCTGCTTTGTTATTTCTGGCTACGGATGGTGTGGGCGGGGGGTGGCCGCGAGGGCAAAAGGGCACGGTGCCAGGGTAATTATCTGTGAAGTAGATCCCCTAAAGACCTTAGAGGCGATCATGGACGGCTTTGAGGTAATGCCTATAGCCAAGGCCGCCAAAATAGGCGATTTTTTCTGCACCCTCACTGGCGATATAAATGCCATCAGGAAAGAGCACTTCCTTGATATGAAGGATGGTGCCATTATCTCCAATTCAGGACACTTTAATGTGGAACTTGACCTTCCTGGACTAGCAGAAGTGTCCACATCTAAGAGGACAATAAGGGAATTTGTTGAGGAATATACCCTCCCAAATGGAAACAGGGTCTATCTGTTGGGCGAAGGAAGATTGATAAACCTGGCTGCAGCTGAGGGACATCCCTCGAGTGTTATGGATATGAGCTTTGCAAACCAGGCCTTGGCTATGGAGTATCTATCAAAGGAGCATAAGAATCTTGATAAAAGAGTCTACCCTGTTCCCCTTGCTATTGACCAGGAAATTGCCAGATTAAAACTTGCCTCCATGGGTGTTGAAATTGATACTCTCACCCCTGAACAAGAGAAATATCTCTCCTCATGGGAGATGGGGACCTAATGCTTAGGGAGCCCTACCCTAGCATTTTTTCTATTTTATCGGAAAGCTCTTGCATTCTAAAAGGCACATCAAGGACGTGCGGGGTATATCTTTTGACTTTCTCTATGAGATCCGGTCCACCGCCTGTTAGCACAAGCAAGGGAATATCTGTTGTTTCTGAATAATGTTCTAAAAGAGGCAAATAACCCCTGGCATTACAGATAATTGTAAGGTCCGGTTGAGAGTCAACAATATTTTTGACAATACCAGAGGGGTCCTCTAATAAATCAAAAAGCCATTTCAATCGTATCACTCAGTGTCAAAAGTGACACTTTCAAAGATTATAGAAACGGATCCGGTATTTTGCCATCAGTACAAACGTAAATAATCGGTAACGTTCAAAAGTTGAGGCATTGATGGTTAATAGGGTAATGAGTGTTTCTGAAAGGCGATATCTCAAAGGAAATTCCACCGTGTTCTGCAGTGGTCAAATATTTGGGGTTTGCTCCACAAAGCCCCTTGGAATCTGCA
>JAPVWE010000181.1 GCA_028572035.1 Desulfobacteraceae bacterium
CATATTTGTCCATTTCTCCTCCATCAACACGCCTGGGTTCAAGACCCTCACTGAAGGTGACCAGGTGAGCTTTGATGTGGAAGAGAGCGACCGAGGACCTGTAGCCAAGAACGTCAATAAGCTTTAGTTCGCTACAATATATTTATCACGGGCATCTACTACTTCTCTGGTATGGAGGGCGTGGTGTACTGACGCCAGCCATGGGTTACCTTATTGACCAGCTTGGGTTCTACTACAGCTTTATTCCGCTCTGGTCGCAGTGACCCTCACCTACTCCGTATTTTCCTAAGGCAGTCGAGACTAATCTCCCCCTCCAACAGCGATTTCACCACATTGATTGCTGGCGTTGCTAGCACCCCCTACTTCCTTTTCTAAAATCCGCCTGTGGTTCATCTTTCCATGCTTGAATAACTTTCTTGGGACCCGGGAATTGTACCAGGCATGACTAATTGATTATTTGAATTTGAATACCTGCTATGTATCTGTAATTTAGTACTTTTCAGAAATATTTGGATATGATTTTGATATCCTGACGTCTATCGATGGATGGCTGTTAATTTTGGCCTGTTCTTTCTTAGCCAAGGAGTTTAGTTTAAAATGATCTAAGCAGTTCAGACTCAACTCTGATTATTCTATATTTCAATCGCAAACCTTTGCCTTCAGCCTCCAAAATTTGATAATGTTTTAGGTAGGGTTAGGATAGAGAAGAGCTGTTATCTTGATAGGATGTAGTTAGCATAGGATCACAGTCAGCTTGAGACCATGGGAGCGGGTATGACAAAGGATAAGCTGGTAGAGAAGATTAAGGAGATTCTAAAAACAGATAATAACCTGGATTTTTTGTTGGAATTGAAAAAAGAAGAGCTTGAGAGGCTGGTTGCTTGTATCAGGGATAGGGTGGATCGGATAATTCAGATGGAAACTACTTGATTTTACAGCTTTTTTGTGAAAATATTAAGAGGTTCTGACAGGTAAAAGGACAGAGTCAGACACAGACAGGAAAAACGCTCAAAAGGTTACGATTAGTGTATTTAATCGTTAATAAAATCTTGTAGATTGTGATTGCAGACTATGGCACGTATCCTATCGTTTTCAAAGCGCTAAGAAGACTACAATATGTGGAATTCGCAGTCATAAATCTCTCATGAATTTCGGCATCCTCTTGCTTTTATGATTGTTCAGAAACTTTGCGGTACATTTGCCTAACAACTATTATTGCCCCAGCGTTCATGACTATTGTGGGCATACTCAGTGGAGCATATGGGAGCTTGAAGATGAAAGTAAACAACAGGGACCTCCTGAGGTTAAAGATGATAAGGAAAAGCATATTCATGGTCATTGCCATTTTCTTGTTGATACTGGAAGGAGGCATGTGGGATGCCAATGCGGATATTACCTCCACAGAAAGAGATGCCTTGATTGCCCTCTACAACGGCACTGATGGTGATAACTGGAACGACAATAACGGATGGAAAGATCCACCATTAGATGTGGATGGTTTTGCCAGGGCGGGAACAGAAAACACCTGGTATGGGATAACCTGTAATGGAGGGAATACAACCGTTTTGGAGATAGATCTGAATAATAACAACCTGAGCGGAACAATTCCAATTGAGCTGGGTAACCTAACCAATCTTCGAGATCTTAGGTTGTACAGCAACCAACTTACCGGCTCCATTCCAGCTGAGCTGGGGAATCTTGCTGATCTTAAATGGCTTCACTTGCAGGAAAACCAGCTTACCGGCTCCATTCCGTCTGAGCTGGGGAATCTTGCTGATCTTCAAGCGCTTTATTTGGACAGCAACGAGCTAACGGGAAACATTCCCCCGGAGCTGGGAAACCTCGCAAATCTAACGACGCTTTATTTGGAGAGCAACCAGCTTACCGGCTCCATTCCACCTGAGCTGGGGAATCTTGCTGATCTTCAAGCGCTTTATTTGGAGAGCAACCAGCTTACCGGCTCCATTCCAGCTGAGCTGGGGAATCTTGCTGATCTTAAATGGCTTCACTTGCAGGAAAACCAGCTTACGGGCTCCATTCCACCAGAGTTGGGAAACCTCACAAATCTAGCGACGCTTAATTTGAATGGTAACCAGCTTTCCGGTCCCATTGCATTGGAGCTGGGAAATCTAACCAGTCTCTTGGACAATTCTTGCGACTTCAGGTACAACGCCTTATACAGTGATGACCCAACGCTTACTGACTTTCTTAATTCTAAACAGAGCGGTGGCGATTGGGAAAGCACACAGACCGTGGCCCCAACAGATCTTACGGCCCAAACGACCGGGACGACTACTATCGACCTATCCTGGACGCCGATTGACTATACAGAAGATTCGGGCGGGTACGAAATCTATACGGTGAATGAGTCTTCCTACACCTTGATTGCAACTACGGTAGACAAAACGGTTGACAATTATACAGTCTCTGGCCTTGATTCCGACACTACTTACACTTTTGCCTTGCGCACAAAGACCGAAAGTCACACGAATAACCAGAATATGGTTTATAGTGAATTCACCGATGAGATCTCTGTAACTACCGATGCAGTTCAACACACCATTACAGCATCAGCCGGATCGGGTGGCACCATCTCACCATCAGGCGCGGTGAGTGTGAATCATGGATCAGACCAGGCATTCACAATCACGCCGGAGGCAAACTATCATGTGGCAGATGTGAAGGTGGATGACACCTCAGTGGGAGCAGTGGATACGTACACTTTTTCTAATGTTACCGAAAACCATAATATTGATGCTTCCTTTGCAGAAGATGTGGCGGTAGGCGGTGGTGGAGAGAGCGGGGGAGGTGGATGCTTTATCGCCACTGCGGCCTATGGATCTCGCATGGTAAAGGAAGTGGTTGTATTGAAGAATTTCCGGGATAATGTTTTGTTACAGACTTCAGTGGGAAGAAGTTTCGTGAAATTTTACTATGAGTTCTCTGCACCTCTTGCTGATTACATAGGAGAGCATGAAATCTCAAGAACCGCTGTAAGATTTGCACTTATGCCTGTAATCTATGGTGTCAAGTACCCCCAGACATCTGTCTTGACATTCCTGTCCAGCATCTTAGTTATGACATTGATTTTGAGATTAAGGAGATTAAACAGGCCCTAACACATTCCTTTATTCAAAGGCATGGTCGTTCGGCTCTGCCTTTTTCGGTTAGTTTGATCATAAATTGTTCACATCCTATGACTAACGATTACTGCTATTAATGATAAGCCACACCACCCCCAGAAAACTTTCCAATAGTGTTAGTAATCTATAATCCAGCCCCGGTTAAATACCCTCCTTAAATAGCTAACCAAATTCCGACAATTAATGGATCACTACGGAAAGCACCTTGAAGATCATCTTCAATTGTTCGCTGTCTGCCTCATCCAGAAGAGAGATTATCTGAGACTTTCTCTTGTTAGACTCTCTAT
>JAPVWE010000182.1 GCA_028572035.1 Desulfobacteraceae bacterium
TCAGAAAAATCTTCCTTCTTTCAATACCCCGGCCGATGACGTGATGCAATACCCCGGGAGCCTGCCCGCCATCGCGAGGCTCAGGCGAGTTTCCGAATTCCGGAACTCGGAAGCGGGCGGGCGTCTAATCGAGCTAACCTCGGCATAACTTCATCATTTTCTCACAGCTAAAGAGAAAAAGTCAAGCACGTTCTGCACGAGCGTCCCCTATTATAAAAGCCCCCAGGGAGGTATAAAAATCCCTTGGAGGCTTTGTTATCAGCACCCTCTGGTAAGATTTTCTCACAGCTTACTCCAGAAGGTTAGGGTTATGTTCTTGAGTTATTTTGACTTACAGGAAATCAATAACATTCACTGTAATTAATGCCTAATATGCTGCCATTGTCAACTAAAATCGCATTTCAGCTTCTGTCTTTCGGTAGTGAATGATCCACTTCTTGAACTGGAGCAATAGGGAGGAAAAGGCACAAGATATGGCAGGATCTACGGAGGGAGAAATGTTTTGTTTACTGCTATAATTGTGAAAAAATAAAAGCCCAAAAAACTTTAGTATTGTGATAAAAGTCTATACTTCTCCCACCTAAAAAACATAATGGAACCAAGGTTAACCATTCCATAAACCCACCTCTTTCATTTTCTTGGATTTATTGAGATTTGACCCAACATCATACCTTAAATTTTTCATTGACACACAACCGTTATCTCCCTATACTCCTTTGTTGAAATAGCAAGTCTTTATCACTTGATGGCAAAGCACAACTAAAAGACCCTGTTCTTAGCACTGATGTATGGCCTCGTAAAATGGGAACTGCCAAAATATCCGCATACATTCTGAGAAGAAACTTCATTTATGTCCCAATGCCAAGCCAAACTATCAATCTTTTAACTGCTTTCTTGATTTGGCCTGCCGTGAGTAGTACTATTTTATTGTCGAGGTTATGTTATTAGGAGGGGAGAATGAAAATGAGTTGGAAGAGGCAAATGCTATATGTTATCTCGCTGACTCTGAGCTTAGTATTTATAGGGAGTTGCGTCAGCAAAAACGAGTATTTGGCAAAGGTTGAAGAGGGTGAAAAAGTATCAGAGGAATTGACGGCGTTGAGGTCTGAACATGACCGGTTAAAGGGAGAAAAAGAGGCACTCGATAAGCAAGTAGTCACCCTCCAGGATGAAAGGAGTGATCTGGAGAAGACGAGAACCCAGTTGCAACTCAAAAACCTTTCCCTTGAAAAGGAGACCACCCGATTGAAAGAGGATAATCTTGAGCTGGAGGAGATCTTACGAGCCAAATCAGATACTCTGAGCAAAAACATCGTAGACCTCAGGGATCATATTGCTAGCCTGAAAAATGAAAACAGTGTCCTGAAAGCGGAAAATGAGGATTTGATGAAAAATGTAGAAACCCTCCAGAGTCAAGTTACAGCTTTAAAGGCGAAAAATAAAACACTCCAATCTGAATCTGAGGTGCAAATAAGCCACCTCCAAAATCAAATTTTGGCACTGGAGGGAAAAAATAGGGAAATTCAATCTGAAGCCAAGGCCCAACTAAACACTCTCCAGAGTCAAGTTGCGGCTCTGGAGGAGAAAAATAAGGTACTCCAATCTCAAGCCAAGGCCCTAGAGCGCCAGAAAGAAGAAGAGAGGTTGGAGATGAAGAGTACTTACGAAGCTTTACTAGAGGACATGAAAACAGAGATAGACAAGGGCAAGATTACCATTACCCAGCTGCGGGGAAAATTAAAGGTGAATATGCTGGACGAAATCCTCTTCGACTCAGGAAAAACCACCATCAAGCCTCAGGGTGTTGAAGTATTAGAGCGAGTGGGGAACATCTTGCTAACCGTGAAAGACAGGGCTATCAACATTGAGGGTCACACAGACAATGTTCCTATCGGAGCTGAGCTCAGTAAGAAATACCCTACCAACTGGGAACTCTCGGCGGCCCGTGCTAGCAATGTGGCCAGATATTTGCAGGAAAAAATCGGCATCAACCCCAGCTTACTTTCTGCCACAGGGTACGGAGAATACCAGCCCATTGCCTCAAATGAAAGCAAAGAAGGACGGGCTAAGAATCGGCGGATTGAAATCGTGCTTGTTCCAAGCGAGATCGTGCCAGTTTCCAGGAAATAGGGGAACTATGAAGAGGCCGTCTTTTCAAATAGCCTCGGATTCCAGACCTATTCCCTCATCTGCCTTTTTTCTCTCAATCTCCTTGTATTGTATATCAGCCACTTATCCCAAAAAAATAGGTCAACTCTACACCTCTCCCACCTGAAAAACATTCTAGAACCAAGGTAAATCATTCTATTTTCTTGGATTTACAGAGACTTACCCACGACACCATGAAAGTGATCACTATTGACGCACAACCATTGTTACCCTAGGTATTCAATCAATAATCAGCAAGGAGTAACAAATGAAAAAGATCAGGAATCTGATAATAGGCTTTGTAGTGGGCTTGATCATCGGATTGGGGCTCGGAATCAACATTGGTAAGGATAAACCACTACTGAGTAATCCATTTTCGGGGCCAACCCTGAAGCAGAAGTTAAAGAAAACTGGAGAAGGAGTCCTTGAAAAGAGTAGGGAAGTCTTAGAGAAAAGCGGAGAAGCTCTCCAGAAAAAGCTGAAGAAATGATTAATGTGATATTAGTCTTTGCAAAAGTCTTGCCCCGGCAGGTAGTGCAACATAGGGTTTGTGGAGCAGACTGACGGAGAAGCTTGCGAAATTCGGAATAATGCAGTTATGTTAATTGCCCCCTGCTACTGTCGGTCTGCGTCTAGCGTCTGGCTCCAGCTTGAGGACATCTACGGCAACATAGGCTTTCGTGTCCCCAGGGATTTCTAATTACCCCATATACCTTTACCCCTTTAAGCCTTAATATCTTAGATTCACAAGAATTTGGCCCTATTTCCCAAATTTGCTATGGTTACCATTAGTTTATTTAATCGTTAATAAAATCTTGCGGATTGTGATTACAGACTATGGCACGCAAACCTTGAATTCCCGGTTCCAGAAATTTCATCTCTCATAACTCCAACCTTCAGAGGGAAGCATGAGAAGATGGCCCCTGAAAATGCCAATACAATGCCTGCAAGGGAATTTTGTATCCCTTTAGAGGCTATTGTTTTTGTAATCCTCGATATAATACCCCGACGTTTTTCCTTATTAGCGGCAATAATTTATTCTCAATCTGAGCTATCTAGGAGGTTGAAGAATGTATAAATTAAGCAAATATTTCCATTTTGTATTCAAAGTAGCAAGCATGGGCAGAAGAAAAGCTAACATAGCTCTCTTGGTGATATTAGGTGCTTTCATACTAGGGGCAGCTCCCTCAAAAGAATCCAGTCAGCCAGTTATGTTAAAGCCTGGCATGCCTAATACCATAACGCTTCCAAATGGGGAGGTTGTTTA
>JAPVWE010000183.1 GCA_028572035.1 Desulfobacteraceae bacterium
ATTGCGCTTTGTTTTCTCCGTTTGCCGCCAGGACTCCCGGCGGTGCCACAACATTTCAGCAATGTATCAGTTGACCTTGTCCCAATGCAGTCATAACATTACCCAGTTTGGAGGCTGAGGTCAAATATTTTTGAATCAAAAGGGAGCAAGCTCAACCCGGTGATCTTAATGCCCCCAGCGGAATATTTCAGAAGGTTACCCGTTCCAGAATAGGGCCTTGCGATTTTACACCCGAGCGCCGAAGCGACTTTGAAATATGATTTGACCCTACTTACCTTAATAGTACAAAGGCAGAGCGGTCAAACGTGAACAGGTGATCGAGGAGCCGGGGGTGCGGTATGTGTTGGAGGGGAGTGTACGTAAGTCAGGGGGCAAGGTTTGTGGCAGAAGTCCTGAGGACAAATCCCCAGCTCTCTTTAGAGGTTTTCAGGCAGAGGCTCCCCTTCAAAGATCAAGCTCAATTAGATCGCATTGGTGACGCTCTGCGCAAGGCAGGGCTGAGGTGAGAAATTGCAGGTGAATGCTTTCGGGTGGGTTAGAAAATCAGTAGGCCCAACTCGTAGTAGTCAAAGCCAGCACTTCTGCCGCCAAGATGCTTGGCGAGAAAGTCTTCCATTTTGCGATTAAAAGCCAAACGGTTCTTCCAATTGCTAAAGCCGTGTCCCTCATCTGGGAAAAGAATATATTCCACTTCTTTGCCAGCCTTTCGCAGGGCAGAGACGATTTGGTCGGACTCTTGTTGTTTAACCCTGACATCGTTTGCGCCCTGTGCAATCAGCAGCGGTCGCTTGATTTGAGCCACTCGAAACAAAGGTGATTTGGCTTCCATTCTATGTCTGTCCTCGGGATTGTTGGGGTTGCCGACATACTTATACCAAAAGGGCATCCATGATTTCCAGTATTTTGGAACCGATTCTGAGAAAGAGACCAGATTCGATATACCAAACACATCCACACCACAGGCAAATGTATCTGGCGTGAAGGTGAGGCCCACCAAAGTAGCATAGCCCCCATAGCTGTATCCGAAGATACCAATTCTTTGAGGGTCAGCGATCCCTTCTTTGATTGCCCATAGGACACCATCAATTAGATCGGTGTGCATCTTCCCGGCGAATTCACCTACAGCCGCTTGCCTAAATGCACGCCCATAGCCGGTGGAACCACGGTAATTGATCTGAAGTACCGCGTACCCACGGTTGGCAAGAAACTGCACCGTGTCCCTATAGCCCCAATAATCACGATACCAAGGACCTCCATGGACAAAAAGCACCATGGGCAGCTTTTTTCCAGATGAGCCCTTTGGTAAGGTCAGGTAACCGTTAAGAGTCAGCCCGTCCCGGCTTTTAAAAGATATTGGTTGAACTGTTGATAGGGAGTCAGAATAGGCAGCAATCGGATTCCTATTAAGCAGGACCTTTTCGCGAGTTTCCCTATCAAACAAGTAGTAATCGGCTCCCTTGTCTGTGTAAACTGCTATGGTCAATAAACGCTCCTGGTTATCGCTACTTATAATATATAAGCCCACAGGTTCCTGTTTTTTAAAAAGATTGAAATCAGGTTCAAGCTTTGAATCGAAAAGATGGTACGTTGGGTAATCTGGGTATGAAATAGTCATCAATGGCTTCTTAGTCAGATAACTAACAATAACGGGCCCTAAATCCACTTTAGGGTCTTCATAAATCAGGGTTTCTTTACCTGTTTCAAGGTCCAAACGAACTAAGCCAATGCGATCCCGCCCTCGATTTGACTTCATCCACATTCCTTTGTTGTCAGGAGTGAAGCCCAGAAAACCAACGGAATCTTCCAGGCCCCAGGTGATAATCTTCTTCCATGTGTTATGTGGATGATAAAATACCTCCAGCATTCGTTTTTCTGTTGTTGTTTTTCGGATACGGGCTCTGAGGTTGCCCTCTTGATCAGTGATCCAGGAAAGAACATCACCAGGGTTTTGAGCAATTAGTGTTTGTTTGCGGGTATTCAGGTTAACCCGGTAAAGATCAAAAACTGTCTTATCCCGTTGATTGTGAGAGATAAGGATGTTTTCCGGATCGGATCTGATGATTCGATGAATCCTGGCACGAGTATCCGAAAAGGGTGTTATATCAACTGGCCACTGATCAGGATAATTTGTATCTACAAGATAGATATGGTAGTTTTCGTTGCCCTCCTGATCCTGCCAATACAGCATCCTACGACTATCCTGTACCCAGACAAGGCCATATATGTTTCGTGGAGAATGGGTGTTAATAACTGTCAAATCCTCTTTCCCAATCGTTCTAAGATGGATAGTCAAACGGCGATTCTTAATGGCAATCCAGGCAATCTTCTTTGCGTCTGGAGACACACGATAGCCGAAGTTGGTGTCGATATTGACGAAAAACTCCCTGAGGGGTATCAAATCGGGCAATAGGGCATTGCGCAAACTGGGGTGCTTTGGAGCAGTGGCACAACTGGCTATCATCCCAAAAAGGATAAAAACCATTAGTATCTGAGTTAATTTTTTGATGATCCCTCCATTCCTGATGAAGCCGAGTGCCCTGTCAAGGCAGGCAGGTTAAGCTGTTCCGGAGATATGGCAGCGAAAAAAGGCAGAGCCAGATTTCAGAATTAACTAAGCGGCAACATATAGTCGGCAAGCCTAGTTGATGTTTTGCGTAAATTCATGCTCAGTAAGCGAGCTATACCTTTGAGGACTTTGACGCCTATAGTTGAATGCTCTGCCAATATGTAGTTGAAATTCTCTTGTGATAATGTGATCAAGGTCGATTTGGTACGAGCTTTCACAGTTGCAGACCGAGGGAGCTCATCTACTACAGCCATCTCACCGATTGAACCTCCCTTTGACAATGTTGATATGACAATGCTCTCTCCAGTCTTTGATTTTTTCACCACATCCAATGTGCCATCCACTACAAAACATACATAGTCTCCTGTATCTCCCTCTTTAAAAACAATTTCTCCGGGAACGACCTCAATGAGGTTCATGTATTTTATGATAATTTTTAATTCCTTATCCTTTAATCTAGCAAGGATAGGGATGTTAAGAATAAGAAACTGAATGATGGCTTGTGTTATTGCGCCGCCGGCTGCTGGTGTAGTTCCTTCCATTTCCAAAACCTCCGATGATTAATGAAAAACAAAAATATCATAAAACCCCTGAAAACTCAATCTTATTCTTCTGTAGTAACTGTTCAGGTAGCCACCAAGGCACCAAGCCCGCCCTCCCCGTCCCGAGACCGGGACGGGATCGGGAGGCGCGACGACTTCATATAGTTCTAAGGTCTACGAAAGCCAGGTCTGGGCCAGGGACACAAAGAATAGATATGAGTTTTACCCCCTTATCTGAAAAGGAAGAAGGCATTGCAAGAAAAACAGTTCATCAAAAAGGGTATTA
>JAPVWE010000184.1 GCA_028572035.1 Desulfobacteraceae bacterium
ATCTGGTTGGAAAAACTGCTCCATAAAACTGCCCGCATGAAGTAGATAAGCCATAACAGCTGAGTTCAACCCCCAGTAAAGCGCACTAACTGCAACCCCAATTAGTGCCACCTTTACCATTGATTTTACGCCCATCATCAAGTCCCTCCCTTTTAAGACTATCTCACATCCTGGAACTTGAGCTTAGTCCTCATCGAGGTTATTGTCAATACACTATTTTGTCAAATGGATTAATTGGAGAGAGTGAAACAATCTGGCTTATTGTTATGCCTGAATGTTTCAGCAGTGGTTTAGGGTATTGACAATCCTAGCCCCAAGGGCTAAACTCAAGTTATAACTTGAAACTACCCTGAAGTAGAATAATTGTAGTATTGGTTTGGGAGGCTGAAGGGATGAAAGGAGGGCACTGGAATCGCTAGGTAATGGCGGTGGATGGTGCCCTTTTTATTTGGAAATAGCTCGGTGGGAGGAGTGATCATGTCAACGTCAAGAAAATTACTCGGTAACTTAATAATGGTCTTGCTAGTCATTGGGTTGTTCTTAACAGCCTGCCAGGGCGCGGAGCCTCCCGCCACCCCAATGACAGAACCGGAAGGAGGGCTAGGGGAGAATGAGGTAGCGCATGCTAAACCAAGCATTACAATTGTAACGGCTGACTTTCCACCATTTAAGTTCTTGGAAGGGGAAGAAATCATAGGATTAGATACAGAAATTATCTTGGCCGTATTCGATAGAATGGGGTATGAGGTAACCGTAGAAATGCTACCATTCAAGAGAGCTGACCTTGAAACAAGAAATGGAAGATATGCAGCATATTATACCTTCACGTATAATGATGATAGAGGTAAGGATTATCTTTTTACAAATCCGATCAGTGCAGTGCAAAACGTTTTTTTCTACGATAAATCCCGTTTAAACGATCCAAAGGTTCAGAAAGTTCGAGACTGGAAAACCTTGGATTTTCTGGAAGGTCTTGAAGTTGGCGTAAGCACGAATTATAATTATGAACCTGAATTTATGAAGCTATGGAGACCGGCCGGTCAACCTCAATGGAAACCAAATGAGGAAGGTTTTGTACGCATTTTCAATGCTCAAGAGATTACCGACATGTCCCCTGAAAAACAACATCTTTTAAAATTGGCACATGGAAGAATACATACCTTTATTTCAGAGATTTCGGTCGGGAATTACTTTCGTGAGCAAGATTTGGAAAAATTCGGAAATATCACACATGCTAAAAAACCGGTTGGGGAAATTCGAACTTTCCATATGGGGTTCAGCAAAAAGTGGAGAGGGCCAAATGGAGAGGAACCACTGGCTCTCCGTGATCATTTCAACTTTGAACTTACAAAGTTTATTCAAGAAGGAGGGAGATTACCTATATATAAAAAATATGGATTTATTTCGCCATTTATACCAAAAACAAATGTGATTAATGTTACAGGAGGCTCTTGACGATATGAAACGAAATGGAGGTAGACGGCAAACTTACAGGGATTCATATAGATGTTGTCAGAGCTGTTGCCGAAAATTTGGGGCTCGAGACCGTCTTTAGAAGCGTCCCATGGGACCGAGCTGTTGAGGTGGTAAAATCAGGGGAGGCAGACGCAATTACCTATATTACCCCAAATCCAGAGAGGGAAGCCTTTCTTCACTTTATTGATGGAAATATACTATCCGTAGGATACATATCTATCTTTATCTCAAAAGAAAGAGAGGGTGAGATCAAATATTCCGGAAATCTTGAAGACTTAAAACCTTATCGTATTGCAATCCTTCGAGGCTATTATCGTGGTCCTGAATTTGACAAAGTCACCTACTTAGAAAAACATACTGTAAACAAAATGGAGCAATTGGCAGAACTTGTATTAACAAAAAGAGTTGATATGGGAGTTGTTAACCGAAGTGATTTTAGGTATTTTCTTCAAAACAAGGGGTGGCAAGATGAGTTTGTCTTTCTACAACCACCTATTTTTGAGTCTGACAATTATATAGCCTTTTCAAAGGCAAAGGGGCATGAACAGCTTGCAGAGGAGTTTGCTGGAGCAATGGAGTCTTTTAAAAGAACGGCTGAATACCACAATATTTTAAGAAGATATGGTTTAGAGTGAGGTTCGTGAGTGAAACGGTCGCAGAACAAGCCGCCGAGTTTTATCGTTAGTCGACGTTTTAGTTGAGGGCAAAATGTCCGAAGATAAATCAAAAAGAAGTTTACTATCCATTGTAAATCCAAAGAGGCGTTCGATTTCCAGAGAACTAACCGTTGGGTTGATTATAACCATTGTGGTTATCTCTGCCATCACCATGTCTCTAAGCTATTTCAATGCTTCCCGAAGGGCAGAGACACAACTGGAGAATAAGGCGAGTGAGTATATAGTCTCCCTAACAAATATCCTGGAAATCCCGCTCTGGAATCTTGATAAGGAGAGTGTAGAAGGCATAGGGAGGTCTTACGCTCAAAATGAGTTTGTTCAAGGACTGAGAATAATTGACTCTTGGGGTGAAGTCTACTTTCAAATGGAAAAGGAAGGTGATGTACCTCTGGTAGGCAAAACAAGTGATGTCTTTCATGAAGGCGAGTCTATAGGACATGTCGAGCTCTCTCTAACGTCAGGCTATTATGAAGAAATCAGTCGGCAACTATTGTGGTCAAGTGGCCTGATAATAATCATCACCCTTCTCTCATTGATTATTATGACCGGATTTCTCTTACGAATCTTCTTAAGAAAGCCGCTCAAAGATCTCGGTGAGATTGTGAATTCCTATGCTTCGGGCAAATATGATTCATCGGGACACCACATGTCCTATATTGAATTTCAACCATTCGTCGCTGTCCTTGGTGAGATGGGAGACAGGATCAAGTCTCAGATGACGGAATTGAGGAAGCACCGTGAGCACCTCGAGGAATTGGTAGAAGAGCGGACAAGTGATCTGAAAGCAAGGACCACAGAGCTGGAACAGGCCAACACCGAAGTGGCTGCTGTAAATAAGGAACTGGAAGCCTTTTCTTATTCCGTTTCCCATGACCTGCGTGCACCATTGAGGAGTATTGATGGCTTTAGCCAGGTGCTGTTGGAAGACTATCCAGATAAGCTGGACGAGCAAGGTAAAGACTACCTCAATCGTGTTCGTTCAGCTAGCCAGCATATGGCGCAACTAATTGACGATATGCTGAAGCTGTCGCGCGTGACACGTGGCGAAATGAGACATGAGACCATGGACTTAAGCGCACTGGCACGGACAATAGTGGCGGAGCTTAAGGAACGCCAGCCGGAACGCCAAGTGGAGTTCATCATTTCCGAAGGCCTGATAGCCAATGGGGATGTACAGCTACTGCAAGTGCTGCTGGAAAACCTGTTTGGCAATGCCTGGAAGTTTACCAGTAA
>JAPVWE010000185.1 GCA_028572035.1 Desulfobacteraceae bacterium
TTCGGGCAATGCAACGATAAATACTACAAGAAACAATCCATAGAGCACTATCCTGAGTCCGCCAAGTCCCCTTAAGATCTCTGATAGGGGTACCAGGATAAAGGCCCCAAACATAGAGCCGGCAAATGTTCCTGCTCCACCAACAATAGCGGCTGCAATGGGAAGTATAGAATAATCGAGGGCAAAAACAGGCATTCCAACAAACATATAGACATGGGTCATAAAGGCGCCGGCAAAGGCCCCCACAGAACCGGCAATAAATAAGGCCTGGGCCTTAAACCAGTAAATGTTGATCCCTGCGTTCATAACAGATCGATCATTATCGTTTATACCCTTTAAAACCAGACCGAAATCTGAACCCATAAGGCGTCTAAATCCAAAAAAGGCAGCCAGAAGGGCGACAATAATCATATATAGTTCCACCCATCTCGATGGAAGAGGAGTCAGGCCACTTATCCCCTCTGTTCCTCCAAAGATCTTTGTAGCCTCAATTACTCTGACCAGCATAAGGGGTAATATCAAAGTAACCATGGCAAAGTAAATTCCGCGCAATCTTAATACCGGTAAGAGAAGCACAGTACAGAAGAGACCACCAAAAATAGTAGCCATAGGGATAGTTAGAAACGGAGACCAGCCCCAGTAATGATTCATGATACCGGCCAAATAAGCACCCATCCCAAAAAAGAGTGCCTGGCCTAAGGATACCATACCGCTTTGAGCCAAAAGATCCCAACTGATGGCCAAAAGGGCAAAGACAGATACAGAGAGCAAAACCTTTTGCCAATAAAGGCTCAGAAGGAATGACAACAGAAATAAACCTATTATGGGTAACAATCTTGGGGAGGACAGATAGAGCATCTCTCTCCAGGAGCAAAGGGCAAATATATCGGCTGATCTTACCTTAATGCCTCTATCTATCCTCTCTTTTCTCTTTTTCATAAACTCTTAAGTGTCCGTTGATAGTTGTTCTGTCTGCGGCAGATCCGGCGCAGAACAGGAATCTCATTATTTACGGAATAACTACACAATCCGAATTCCGCAATCCGCAATCCGCAATCCTTCATATCCTTTCCTCCAGCTCCTTCTGCTCCCCATAAATACCTGAGGGTTTGATAACCAGTATAGCCAGGATAGCCGCTAATGGAACCACCATTACCCAATGGCTCCCTAAGTAGGTCGCAGTAAATGTTTGTGCATACCCAAGCAGGAAAGAGGCGATTACCACGCCCCCGGTGGAACCTAAGCCGCCAACAATACATACAGCCAGGGCATTTATGAGGACCTCATAACCATGATCCACGGTTATGGTGCCCAGGGGTAGGATAACAATGGCTGCTATTGCTGCATAAGCTGCCCCAAAGGAAACACTAAGGGTAGCTACCCGGTCAGAGTTGATGCCAAGACTCAATGCGGTTCTTTCATCCTGGGCAATGCCTCTGAAGCGGAGGCCTGTCTTTGTATGGTGGGTAAAGAACCAGAGAAAAACTGCCATGGCAATACCTACGGTAACAATAAATACCCTCTGTATGTCAATAGTGACTTGGCCAATATCTATGCTGGAATCTATAAAAACTGGTAGGGTATATTCAAAACCAATAAAACCAAGATATTTGAATAATTCAAGGATGGACAGCCCAATACCAAAGGTAGCTATTACCTCGGATAACACCATACCCCTGATTCTTAGCAGGACAAAACGATACATCAGGGCCCCGGCAACAGCCGTTAATAGAACCGAAAAAAGGGCGGCAAGGATATAGGGAAGGCCAACTGAATTGAATAAGATCCAACTTAAGAATCCGGCAAGAATGTACAGGGCGCCATAGGCAAAATTTGCAACCCCGCTTATTCCAAAGGTCAGGCTAAATCCAAGAGCCACCAGGGCCAGTATAATACTATTGACAAAGCCGTATATTAAAGTGCCAAGTAACACAGATAAAAAGAATTAAGGAATTGCGAATTGAGGAATTCCTTATACCAAGTTGCATTCAACCGGCTACTATTTATAAACGTCATTGCGAATACTTCGTTGCTCAGCATAAACTCAGTGAAGCAATCCCTGGCCCAGACCTGATTTGCCATGCTTGATTTTTAAGGCTTCCGTTTCCGAAATATTACAGCGCCAACAGCCTATTCCCGGCAAGTCGCACCAGGGCGGGCTCGATAGGATAGATTGCCACGTCACTTCGCTCCTCGCAATGACATGATTGCAACTTGGTATTAATCCCTCAATTCCCAAATTTTCTATTTAACCTTCTTTACCCAGGGGGGCAGAACTATCTCACCCTCAGCCAAGCTCTTTGGGTAGACGATCTTTCTTTTTCCATCTTCCGTCCACTGGAAAAAACATGCAGTTGCTGCCTGGCCTGGATTGACCCCATAGATGACCTGGTGTCCTTTATCAAACTTGATCCTACCCATGACCCCCATCCGGTCGGTCTTCTCCACGGCTGCCACAATGGCGTCCGGGTCAAGTGAGCCTGCCCTTTCAATAGCCTCTTTCAAGATGTAAACAGACTCATATGAAGGCGCAGGACCATGACCGGACTGAATCCCTTTTCCATATCTTTTCTTGTAGGAATCATAGAATCTCTTGGCCGGGGCGTAGTATTTTGAAGGGATGTTTCCCAGTTCAAAAATTGCATTCATAAGTCCGCCGATTTTTCCATCAAAGGTCTTCCATGCTACCTCTCCAGCCATAGGAGATACAAACCCGGCGATCAATGCCGGGACCTTCATGCTCTTCCACTGTTTGACCAGGACCCCACTTTCAGGCATATCGAAACAGGTAAATAGCACACCGGCGCCCTTGCTCTTGGCCTTCATCAACGCTGAAGAGAAATCGGATGATCCTGTAGGGTACTGATCATGACCCAGAACCTCCCAACCGGTTTTCAGGAAAAATCTGTTCTTCATGGCATTAGCGGTAGCACGGGCCCAGAGTACATCCTGGTTCATCAAGTAAACCCTGTTGAAGCCAAATTGATTCTTTAGGGTCGCCATTGTTCCTCCTAAGAGTTTGGCCCAGTAAATTACATTAAGGGAAACCCTGAAGATATACTTGTACTTTTCGGGATCCTTCTTAATCTTTGCCTCAGAGCCAGGGGTCATAGCAATAGTACCCAACATGGGCATCTTGTACTTGGCAATAATATCCATACCAGCTAATAGTATCTCAGAACGAAAAGGACCAACCACAATGGCCACAGGCTTCTTTTGCAGGATTATCTTTTCAAGCCCCAAAAGGGCCTCAGGTACCGGTACACCTGGCGCCGCATCCCTGATATCAATGGATTCTATCTTAAAAGGTCTTTTCACAGTTCCGACCATAACGCCACCTTTGGCGTTAATCTCATCTACTGCCATCTCAACAGCTTTAAGGGA
>JAPVWE010000186.1 GCA_028572035.1 Desulfobacteraceae bacterium
GATTCCAAGGGGCTTTGTGGAGCAAACCCCAAATATTTGACCACTGCAGAACACGGTGGAATTTCCTTTGAGATATCGCCTTTCAGAAACACTCATTACCCTATTAACCATCAATGCCTCAACTTTTGAACGTTACCAAAACATTAGGAATTTAACTTGGAATTCGCCCTTTAGGGTTTTAAGGCTAAACCCTTAGTTCCTTTGTGTCTTTGTGCCTTGCCCCGCCCCGTTCCGGGTCGGGACGGGGGTGGCAAAATAATTAAGTAGGTGAACTGCTACGATGAAAAAACAGAATAATTATTCGGTTCCAGGATTTCTTGCCTCTTCCGTTTCTGCTGGCCTTAAGAAAAGAGGCGAGCTGGATCTTTCCCTGATCTTTTCCCAAAAGAAAGCAGTGGCAGCAGGTGTATTTACAACCAATAAGGTTAAGGCCGCGCCGGTTTTATTGAGTCAGAAAAGGACAAAAAAGGGTTCCATAAGAGCGGTTGTTGCCAATACTGGTTATGCCAATGCCTGTACCGGCATTCGAGGAATGAATCATGCCATTCAAACAGCAGAAATGGTTGCCAAGGGATTAGAGATCGATCCAGAGGAAACAGTGGTTGCCTCAACAGGAGTTATCGGGGCCTATCTACCATTTAATCTTATAAAAGAGGCCATTCCAGATCTGGTAAAGAGTCTGTCCCCTAACGGTTTCAAATCAGTCGCCGAGGCCTTGATGACCACAGACTCATTTCCCAAAGTGAGTTATTTTAAGGGAAATGCTGGCGGAAATCCCTATCGCTTGTTGGGAATAGCTAAGGGAGCCGGCATGATCATGCCAAATATGGCAACAATGCTCTCTTTCCTGCTTACAGACATAAACATTGATTCCCAAACCCTATGGCCTATTTTTCGGTCAGCTGCTGAGTGTACCTTCAATCGGATTACCGTAGACGGAGAGACTAGCACCAATGATATGGTTCTGATTATGGCCAACGGGGTTGCAGGAAACAGAAGCTTAAACAGGTCAGCCATAAAGGAATTTGAAAGGGGCCTAACAGATGTCATGGGCGAGTTGGCTTATATGATTGCCAAGGACGGCGAGGGTGCTACCACGGTAGTTGTGATTGAGGTGAAAGGTGCAGCAACAAAAGATGATGCAAATATAGCTGCCAGAGCAATCGGCAACTCTAATCTCGTTAAAACAGCTATCTTTGGCCAGGATCCTAACTGGGGAAGGATTATGGCTGCCCTTGGCAGGTCAGAAATCAAGATGGAGGAAAACAAGGTTCAGATCTGGATAGAGGGAATCAAGATAGTAGACGGCGGTCTCATGACCAGTGAAAAAGAAGAAAGAGAGGCAGCTGAAGAGATGAAAAAGGGACAAATAACAATTATTATTCACCTCAATCAGGGAAGATGGAAAGACAGGATAACAACCTGTGACCTGACATATGATTATATAAGGATTAATGCTGACTATAGGACCTGAAGTGCCTAAAGTTACTAAAAGCCGAAGGCTTACAAGCAATCCTATGACAAATGATCAACAAACAACACTAGTTACAGGAGTAGCTGGTTTTATTGGCTTTCATATAGCCAGATCACTACTTGAAAATGCCAATAGGGTAATCGGAATAGATAACCTCAATGCCTACTATGATGTCTCTCTAAAGAAGGCCAGACTGGAACAGATAATCTCTCATCATAATTTCACATTCTATCATGAAGATATTAGCAACCTGGATGCCCTAAGAAGGATATTCTCTAATCACCACATAGATAGGATCTGTAACCTAGCGGCTCAAGCAGGTGTAAGATACTCAATCCAAAATCCCTTTACCTATCAGGAGAGCAACATAAAAGGCTTTCTTACCATATTGGAAATGGCACGGCAATTCCCTGTAGATAACTTCGTTTTTGCCTCCTCATCATCTATCTATGGTAACAGTAAGAAGCTGCCCTTTATGGTTGAAGATAATGTTGCCACCCCAATCTCCCTTTATGGAGCAACTAAAAAATCCAATGAGTTGATGGCATACACTTACAGCCATCTTTTTAACATCCCATTAACCGGGCTCCGTTATTTCACCGTTTATGGGCCATGGGGAAGACCTGATATGGCCCTTTTTCTTTTTACCAGGTCTATGCTGGATGGAAGAGCGATAGATATCTATAACTTTGGAAAAATGAAAAGGGATTTTACTTACATAGATGATATCGTTGATGGAACCATCTCTGCCCTCAACAACCCCTTTAGATACGAAATATTTAACCTTGGTAATTCAAAGACGGTTGAGCTGATGAAACTTATAAAGATTATTGAGGAGGAATTGGGGACAGAGGCAAAGAAAAACTTCCTTCCTCTTCAACCTGGTGATGTCCCTGAAACATATGCTGATATAGAAAAGACAAGAAAGATGTTGGACTTCAATCCCAAAACTTCGATCAGGGCCGGCATTAGGGAATTCCTTAAATGGTATAAGGATTATTATAACATAACCTGACGTATTACAATATTGTCACCATACTAACGTGAATATCTACGTGAAACCCAACCAGCCAAGGCCCTTTATTTCCCGTATGACAGGTGCTCATCTGAGATAACAGAGCCTTTTATTTCCTTTTGCAAGGCACGGCATAGAGTTCCAATTTTATAAAATCCCTTGATCTTAGTTTTAGCTGAAAAGCCTTTGAGAGTTAAGAAATGGCATAAGGAGATGCTGAAATTGGAGGAACTCTTTTTTTCTATTTCAGACAGGGCCACGTCATAGTGAAACATAACCTATTGTTTTTTCATGTGGATTGGGGATGGGTGTCTTTTTTTTGTTATGCCCTAAAATATGGCCCCTTTCTGGGGCGTTTCAAATATGGTTTATTGCGCCATAACCCTTAGAATCATACGCACCGCCTATATAAACCATTTTGAAATGCCCGCTAATCTAAACTATGTGAGGCCCGCCCTCCCCGTCCCGAGACCGGGACGGGATCGGGAGGCGCGAAGTCTCTGGAATATCGTATGATCACTATATTATTTCTCAGCTTAATACTACATACTAATGCCTTACAAGCCAGCCTGCCCTGGCGCGACGGGATGTGAGTATACAACTGTTTTCACTGCTTATGAATGCCTCACTTTGCAGCACCGCATCTTGCCATGCCAGGTCTGGGCCAGGGGTCTGGGCCAGGGGCATAATCAAAAAAAAGATACCCTTCCCCGGACTTTGATGTTACACTGTGTTTAAAGTTGACAAAGGATTATCAGGTATCAACAATAGGATAACAAAGGATCCTTTGATTAGGAGGATGAATTCTATGAGGGCAAAAGTCGTACTGGGGAAAAAAGGTATCACCCTTTTAGCAGTCCTCTGGCTTTTTGCGAT
>JAPVWE010000187.1 GCA_028572035.1 Desulfobacteraceae bacterium
CAAAGGAATCACCACCTGGATCAATACATGGATAAAGAGGAATTGGTTAAATTCACAGAAAAGGCCAGTTTTAAATAGGGATCTTTGGGAGAGATTATTTAAGGTAAGCAAACGGCATCAGATAGAGTGGCGGTGGATAAAGAGTCATGAAGGGCATCCTGAAAATGAGCGATGTGATAAACTGGCCAAGCAAGCGATTAGGCAGAATGTGGGAGGGTGAATTGCCAGATGGAGATTTAGGACTCATTTCACTATAATTGCTTGACAATTATGATAAATCATCATATAAATGGTATGTAGATAAATTGTTTTGTACAATCTCACTAAATTGGAGTTATCATGAAATGTCCTAAGTGCAAGTATATTACCTTTGATTATTTAGACACCTGCCCCAGATGTGGCAAGGACATGTCAGCAGAAAAGGCTAAGTTGAGTATCTTTTCTATTAAACCTGACCCACCTCCTCTCTTAGGCTCCTTGACCGGTGATCTTAATGGTAGCAGTATTGAAGTTAAGGTACCTGAATCAATTAAGAAGGGTGCTGAAGATATGAGGCTGAAAGGTGAGGAAGTATATGATGATGGTTCGGAGTTGAACATTAATATAGATGAGGAATCCCTGGCAGAGCCAGGTGAAGAAGCTGAGCTTGAGTTAGGTGATCTTGCTTCCTCGGATGATGAGAAGGAGTTAGAGCTGGATTTTGTCTCTGATGCTATTAGTCCAGAGATCGAAAAGGGGGCTGTTAACGAAAAAGAAGTTGGAGAAGAAGAAACAGGTTCTGCGGAAGGTGGAGGTCAGGAGAGCATCCAGAAGGAAGAATCCGAGAAGGATTCTGAAGAGGGAGCCCTGGATTTAGGGGATTTGGAACTGAAACTCGATTTAGATGAGGATGAAGATTCCAAAAAATAGTGGCTCGATATCTAAGAATTGAGAATATATGTAAGCCGAGATAGCTCAGTCGGTAGAGCAGGGGACTGAAAATCCCCGTGTCCGCAGTTCAATTCTGCGTCTCGGCATCAATACCATCAAGGGTTAGCCAATATGTTGGCTAACCCTTTTTTCAAGCCAACCTTATCCCAGGTAAGCCCTGGTGCATTGAGTTCTTCGTGCTCGAAAAAAGTGTAGTACTAGGTTACGTAAAGGTCTCCCAAACTACCTTGTGCAATTATTACTCTTTATTCCTTGACTCAACATAGCTAATTCCTTATGATTTTAATAATTTTAAAATATTGGGGGTAATTCATTATGCAGCCTAAAACTGCTTATGTTTTTCCTGGTCAGGGATCTCAATACTTAGGAATGGGCCAGGAGTTGTATGATAATTTCGAGATAGCCTCCTTTGTCTTCTATAGGGCCAACAGACTATTAAAAAAGGAGTTCGAGAATATCATATTTGGCAGAATGCCTGACAAGCTTGCTAACCGGGTCAGGGGCCTGAAAACACATTTAGATAAACAGGTTCAGATTGCCACCTACATTACCTCTTGGGCAGCCTTTTCCGCCTTTAGAGAGAGATTGACGGGGGAGGAGCTGGGTCTTAGGCCAGAGGCGGTAGCTGGACATAGTTTCGGGGAGTACACCGCTCTGACAGCAGCAGAGGCTATAAATTACGACACTGGTCTGCAACTGGTCAACCAACGTGAAAAAATCATGGTTTCTCATGCAAAGGAGATTGATGGTGGCCTGGTGGCCGTGGTCAATAAAGATAGGGTAATGACCCAGGAGGATGTTAGAAACATTAGCAACTATGGGGGAAGAGAGGTTTTACACGTAGCACTTTATAACTCCTCCAAACAGACTGTCTTTGGGGGCACTAGCAAGAACATTAGTGCAACCAAGCAGTTGCTCAAGGAATCAGAATTCAGGGCTATAGATCTGCCGGTCTTGGGTCCATGGCATACCCCCCTTATGAGTAGTGCCAGTGAAAGATTAGGAAGTTATATCGAGCAGGAGAAGTTTTCTTTTAAAAGGGCCAGAATACCTATTGTAGCAAATACCTTGACAGACGATAGCATTAATCCAAAGGTAATCACAAATCCCAATGAGATCAAAAAAGAACTTATGAATCAGCTGGATCACCCGGTACTTTGGTCCCAGACGATTGCCAAGATTATTGGAGAATACAAAGTCGAGCGAATAATCATCTTCGGACCGGGAAAGATTACCCAAAAGATAATAAATGATGAGTATCCTGACGTTAGAACCTGCCGAGTAGAGGACTTACAGAGTCTCGAAGAAACGATTCAGGAGATAAAATATCCTGGAAAAAAGATTGAAGAATCGCCTGAAAATAAACAACCTTCCAATGAATGATTCAAATAACACTTCTTTAGTTTAGGTCAGTTACTTTGGAGGCCTTTCGCTTGATCCTATTTTCTTGTAGAAGAGTTGTTCGAGGGCGATTTCATAATCCCGTGATCCCGGGATAAGGGATTTATTATGTGAGAGCTGTTTAACTATCTGTTCCTCAGTTTGTTCAAATCTTTCATTAATCTGGCTGATAATATTGTCAATTAGCGTGTAAATCTCAAGGTCGGTCCCATAAATATCTATCACATGAGGATCATTGATTATTACTTCCAAGATATATTGTGTTACATAAAGGGCGTATGGATTTGGGCGGGGGACGAGGGTTCTTATGGGGGCGATAAAGTATTTAAAGTCAAACTCATTGCTCTTATAGGCCTTGTTAAGGCTCTGCTTAACAAGATCAGAAATTGCTTGAGGATTTTCTGTCTCTATTATCTTGTTAAGGAGTAAGGCCTGGGAAACCTTATTATGGATCTCTGCCAGCTTAAATTTAAAGAATCGGTCTCTCCTAAAGGATTCCCTTTTTTCCTTTCTCTCTAATCTATCTATTAATCTGTCCTGGGTCCTCCCACTATACCGGTATTTCATTGTCTAACTACTACGTTAGGCCTCCATTTCAAAGGCTCGGGTTGGGATAGTCTAAGGTCTCATGTGTCTTTACCAGGCTTCTTATTGGATGCACTTTTGCTATCATCTTTAGTTGTCTTTTCTTTCTGTTCCTTTTTAGTCGCTTTATTCTCAGATGACTTTGATGCATAGTCAGTTACATACCAGCCCGACCCTTTTAGGTGAAAGGTGTTTTGCGAAATAATCTTCTTCACCGATCCACCACATACATCACAGGCATGCAAAGGCGGATCGGAAGACTTTTGCCACGCCTCAGTTATGTGGCCACATTTACTACATTTATATTCATAGATAGGCATAGTTTATTCTCCGTGTAGGATATACCACCAATCAAACCATACAGATATCCACATTTACTCTATTTGGGTTATAGGAACCCAGAATATATGATAGGTTTGGCAAAGAAAGTCCTTTGAGGATTTCGTAT
>JAPVWE010000188.1 GCA_028572035.1 Desulfobacteraceae bacterium
TCATCTTTGCAAAAACCTCTGCCAGCCTGTTTGCCGGATAAATCAAGGCCAGTCTACCACCTGGTTTGAGGAGTACCTTGCCCGCAGTCACAATGTCATCCAAACTAACTGCTAACTCATGCCTGGCAATGGCCTTGCTGGAATCAGGATTAATCCGGCCGCTTTTTTCTTTTCTGAAGGGTGGATTGCATACGACTACATGAGCAAATCCTGGGGCCATAGGCAGCTGTCTAAGATCTCCCTGGATTATGGCTATTTTATTTTCGAACTCATTAAGCACGACATTCCTCTTAGCCTGAGAGGCCAACTCCTCCTGAAGCTCAAGGCCAAGAATATAACCCACCTCCCTTTTTGCAGCCAAAAAGAGGGAGATGATTCCACAGCCAGCACCGAGATCAACAACAAAATCCTCGCTCTTTATGGAGACAAATTCGGCTAACAGTAAGGCATCCACAGAGAATCTGTATCCCTGCCGAGACTGGATGATCCTCAATCGCCCATTGAGAAAGGTGTCTATTGTCTCATGTTCTTTAATCTTCAACCCTATAATCCTTCATATGAAAATACTACACCAACTGGGTTATTCTTATCTTTGATTGTGTCCCACAGGTGATGGCGGTTCGTAATGAATGGTCTCAGAGGGATCTATTTTATTGAATACCAGTCCAGTCAAGATCTTGGGATGAAAGCAGGTGGATTTTCGTGGCATAAGAAGCGAGTTCCCGGTTACCTCCAGGACCTGTCCGATCTTGGTAGGATTAACAAGGAAGACCATCTGATAATCTCCAGAGAGGACTGAGGATAGAGCCCTACCGGTGTCGCTCTCGTATTGAATTATCCTTTCATCATCCAAATCATCCCTTTTAATGCCGAGTGTCCGCTGAAATATAATGCGGGACAGGGCTAAAACATCAAGTTTTCTGAGTGAGGGGTGCAGATCATTACCCAAATCTTCCCTGGCCCCTGATTTCAAACAAAGCAAGTAATAGTCTCTGTATCCTGAGTGATAAAAGCCAATAGCGGTTTTATCGTGGCCATGCTCTTTTAACTGAGCAAGGAAAGCTCTTTTTACCTTTTCCTGATTGTTAGTTGAAAAAGGGAAGGGCAGAATATCAAACCATTTGCGAGCAGAGGAAAGAAATGTTTTCATCTTGAAATCCGGGTAGGAGTTAAATAACCGGTGATAGGGTAAGATAGTCAGCCCCTTGTCAGCTATATTGGTCAGATACATCATTACATACTCATATGCCCTAGAACGATGAACTCCATACCTGGCCCTCATCAGGTTTCTAAAATTTCGGGCTGCCTCAAAGCGATGATGGCCATCGGCAATTACAATTGACTTTGATGACATCTTTAAAGCAATATCCTTTAAGATAGAACCACTGTTGACCTCCCACATCTTGTAGTAACATCCGTCTCTGTCCCTGAAGGATACTGTGGGGGGAGAATCCTTTATTCTCTCAGATGTGCTGGCAATTACATTGCCTTCATCCTCATAGATACTAAATACCGGGCTAAACTGGGCATTACAAGCCCTCATCAGCTTCAGCCTGTCTTCTCGGTGAAAAGAGAAGGTTTTTTCGTGAGGGAGGATTACCGAGGAATCATCTTCTTCTATCCGAACCAGGGCTATAAATCCCCATCGAGTTCTTGTCTCCATATTATCTGGCGATTCATATTCAATGGAGGTAAGATAAATAGAAGGAAATTGGGACCTGATGAGAGTCTCCTCTGACTCCCATCTTTTAAAAAGATCTGCTGCCCTGGTATACCTGTTATCCCAGTCAGAATCGCCGATCTTTTTCTTTCCCAGAACAAGCCTGACGACATTATAGGGATCTTCTTTGTAGTACTCCTCCTGATCCCTATCTGAAATGACATCATAGGGTGGAGCTACCACCTTCTCAATATTTGTTATCTTATCAAAGTTATAGGTTACCCCTCTGAAAGGAGCCACAATAGCCATGTTTGCACTTCCTTGAATCCTGATTATGCTTTAGTTTTTGACTATCTTATTCTATAAACAAAAAATTCGATGTAGTAAAATCAATTAGCAAAAAAAAGTATGATGGAAAGCAAAAAAAAGTATGATGTTATAATAGAACGGGGCACCCTCTTGACAATGGTTGATGGGGAAGAACCCATACATGATGCCAGGATAACTATTTCCGGTGATAGTATTGAGGAGGTTTCTGTCCGCCCAGATAGTCCACTGCCTGAAGCAGATGAGATTATCAATGCCGAGGATGCCATTATCCTACCCGGCCTGATAAACAGCCATGGTCATTCCGCCATGACAATCTTCAGGGGCATGGCCGATGACCTTCCCCTAAAGAAGTGGCTTTTTGACCACATATTTCCAGCCGAGGTAAGTCATCTCAACCCTGATACCGTCTACTGGGCATCCCTTCTTGCCTGTTTGGAGATGATCGCATCAGGGACCACCACATCTGTTGATGGTTATTTCTTTGCCGATGGGATTGTCAGGGCAGCCAACAAGGCAGGGATACGCGGCCTCGTGGCTCAAGGTGTTATTGACTTTCCTGCCCCTGGCGTACCTGATCCTGAAAAGAATCTGGATGTTGCCTTGGCCTTTATAGAAAGATGGATACATTTCTCAGATCTCATTACACCCGGGATCTTCTGTCACAGCCCTCTTACCTGCTCGGCAAAAACATTGCTCAAGGCCCATGAGATCTCCGCTACATTCCACTCCCCCCTCCAGACACACCTATCTGAAACCCAAGAAGAAGTTGAAGAAATAGAGAAAAGGACGGGATTACGGCCAGTCTTTTATTTGGATGATCTGGGCCTTTTAGACAGCGATTTAATCGCTGCCCATGCCATTCACCTGAATGAAGAGGAGATAGATCTTTTGGCAAAAAGTCATGTAAAGATCGCACATTGCCCGGAAAGCAATATGAAGCTTGGCTCCGGAATAGCAGCAGTGGGTAGGATGCTGGGAAAAGGTGTCACCGTAGGCATTGGAACAGATGGTTGTGCCTCTAACAATAACCTTGATCTCTTTGGCGAGATGGATGCCGCCGCAAAACTGGCCAAGGTTGCCTCCCTTGATCCAACCCTTCTGGATGCCAGAGCCGTGCTCAAGATGGCCACCATCGGAGGTGCTAAGGTCATTGGTTTGGAAGATAGGGTGGGGACCATTGAGGCAGGAAAAAAGGCTGATATTATTATCGTTGATACAAACACCCCCCATATGACACCCCTATATAATCCCTACTCCCAGCTTGTATACTCTGCTACTGGGGGAGATGTCTGGGATGTTATAATAAACGGCATGTTAGTATATAGAGATTGACGTTTCACAACCCTTTATAGGGATGAGATCATAAATGAGGTT
>JAPVWE010000189.1 GCA_028572035.1 Desulfobacteraceae bacterium
TGGATTCTGCAACACGAATGTCTTCAAGACAGGTTAGTAGGATTCATACTCTTGATTTATCTTCCGGCGAGGACATTGATATTACTGAGGACTTGAACAAACACAAAACAACGGACAACTGACCCGCCTGCCATTGCAAGGCACGAGCGAGCAGGTGGCGGGCAGGCAACTATCAACGGACACGAGTGACGAAGCAAGCAATCTTTAGTTTAAAAGTTATTTTTATATCATGTATCCTCCTGTCCTGCACATCAGGCGAAGACCTTACAAATAGAAGAAGTCAGGGACCTATCTATATTGCTGTTGTCGCCCCTCTTTCAGGACCCTTATCTGAATTTGGTTGGTCAATGCTCAGGGGTGCCAGGATGAGGATAGAGGAAGGCAAGGATAAAACCCTCCGCAATGGAAGGCCGGTAAAGCTGATAGCGCTGGATGATAGGGGAAAGGCCCAGCAGGCCATTACATTGGCCACAAACATGAGCAGCCACCAATCAATTGTGGCGGTATTAGGACATCTGACAACAGCCTGCACCCTATCTGCAATTCCTGTGTATGATTCTGCTCAACTGATCCTCATCTCCCCTGTAGCCACAGGTGACGATCTGGAGAGCATCGAGTCCCCTTATGTTTTCAGGACGATTCTCTCTGAAAGCCAACAGGCAATGTCCTTGGCAGATTCCATGTACCGGACAATAGATAAAAAAAAGGTGGCCGTGATCTGTGAAGATTCTCCCTTGGGTAATCGGTTGAGAAATTCTTTCATTTCAAGAAGTAAAAAGATAGGGCTTTCTGCAAAAGATATTCTGGTTGGAAGCGATCCCTTTCCAAACCTTACTGAAGCGATAGACAAAATCGTTACATCACGGGTTGGGGCCGTTTTTTCGGCAGGAGGGCCTCGCTTAGCCGCCCTGATGGTCAGAAAATGGCCAGAAAAGATTGACAGACCTTTGATCTTTGGGACATATAGGCTGATATCAGAAGAATTCTCCGAGGTAGCAGGGAGACATAAGAAAGGGATTCTGGCAGCCCATCCATGTGTCTGGAGGTCTGATTTTGAAAAAGGAAGAGATACAAGAGATAGGTATGAGAAGAAATTCAGATATGGTATGGACTGGCTAGCCATCCAGACCTACGACGCTATTGATCTGTTGCTATGGGCCATACACAAGTCAGGGATAGATCCTGACTCCATTAGAGATGCCTTGCAAGGTCTTAATTCCAAGAATCACTCTCTTTCAGGCCTTGCGGGTCCCATATATTTTAATCCTGATGGTTCCCTGGCCAGAGATGTTACTGTGGCCTCATATACAGGAAGCGGTTGGGAATTGAGGGAGGACTAGTTTTTATGCAGCCAACCGCTGTCTGTTGTCCACTCTAATCGTAAGCCGTAGAGAAGGATTTTGGATTGGCAGGACATAATGTCAAATGCCAAAGTTTCAAAGTTCAAATGAATGTCAAAATCCAAAAACCAAACAGTAAGGTTTTGACCTTGAAGCATTTGGGTTTGATTTGACATTTGGGTTTTTAAATTTGACATTTCTCAGTAATTAATGATCTAAACCAACTGATTACTGACAACTCTAAACGGACATTATTTAATAAAAAAACACTTGGGGGAATACTATGGAAAGAATAGAGATTGTCTTTGCACGAGAGATCATGGATTCGAGAGGAAATCCCACTATTGAGGTTGAGGTGGGCCTATCTGATAGTGGATGGGGCCGGGCTGCTGTTCCATCTGGTGCCTCGACAGGTGAGTTTGAGGCCTTGGAGTTGCGAGACGGTGATTCAAAAAGATATTCAGGCAAAGGAGTGCTGAAGGCAGTAGAGAATGTTAACAATAGTATCGGACCAGCCATAACAGGAATGGATCCTTTTGACCAGTCCCTCATTGATAAAACAATGATTGAGCTGGATGGCACACCAAACAAAGGAAAGTTGGGGGCAAATGCAATATTGGGTGTCTCTCTTGCTGTAGCAAGGGCTGCTGCCGACTCCTTGGGAATCCCCCTCTACAGGTACATAGGTGGGACAAAGGCATGCAGGCTTCCCATGCCTATGATGAATATCTTGAACGGAGGCAAGCATGCTGCCAACAATCTGGACCTTCAGGAATTCATGATTGTGCCCAAAGGGGCAGAGAACTTCAGGGAGGCCCTAAGAATAGGCTCAGAGGTCTTTCATTCCCTTGCCAGGGTTCTGTCAGATAAAGGGTTATCAACAGGTGTTGGTGATGAAGGTGGCTTTGCACCAGATCTTAAGTCAAACGACCAGGGGATGGAGATGATATTGCATGGGATAGAAAAGGCCGGCTATCGGCCTGGTGAGGACGTAGTTCTGGCCATTGATGCAGCAGCAGCCTCTTTTTATAAGGATGGCAGGTATGTATTTATGATGTCTGATCAGTCGGAAAGGGATTCAGAGATGATGATAGAATTCTATGCTGACTGGGCTAAGAGATACCCTGTCTTCTCCGTTGAAGATGGCCTCGATGAAAATGACTGGGGTGGCTGGAAGATCTTGACTCAAAGATTAGGAGACCAGATCCAGATTGTAGGTGATGATCTCTTTGTTACCAATCCTAATAGAATCGCCAGGGGCATAAAAGAGGGCTCTGCCAACGCTGTTTTGGTAAAACTCAACCAGATAGGGACCCTCACAGAGACACTCCAGGCTATTGAGATGGCCCACAGGACCGGCTGGAAGACAATTATCTCCCATCGCTCCGGAGAGACAGAAGACAGTTTTATAGCTGATCTCAGCGTGGCTGCGGGCAGTGGACAGATAAAGACAGGATCCCTCAGCCGCTCCGAGAGGATATGTAAGTATAACAGGCTCCTGAGAATCGAGGAGGAGTTAGGGGAGGTGGCCACATTTGGTTTCCCTTCCTGATTGGCAGCCTTCATATTATGAATTTAGGAATTGTGGAATTTCGAATTGCGATGTCATATGTGAGATAGGCGCCACATATCGCATACAACTTTAGGCACTTTGATCCCTGGCCCAGTCCCCTGGCCCAGACCTTGTTTTTAAGCTTATTGGTTTGATTCTACGGTTCAGACTTGGCCTATATACTTCCCAGGCTCACTCAATCCCGTCGCACCAGGGCGGGCTGGCCTACAGGCTTAATATGCTGATTAGAGCACCTACTGGCTTATGGACTTAGTAGGCTGATTACAGAGCATAGCGCCTCCCGATCCCGTCCCGGTCTCGGGACGGGGAGGGCGGGCTTTAGCTCACTTTAGGCACTTAATAATGATAACCGAGTATAATCCAGCAATTTTGGTCATAGATATGGTCAAGGATTATTTTGATCCTCGACGTAATCTTAAGATAACC
>JAPVWE010000190.1 GCA_028572035.1 Desulfobacteraceae bacterium
TAATAAATTATCCGGGATGGGAAGATGGATACCAAGAGACAGTCCAGCTTTTAGAGAGATACATTGCCCCAGACTCCATTATTTGGATAAGCTTGGGCACCTTTAGGTATGTGCCAGATCTTAAATGGGCTATTAAGAAACGATTTCCGGGTGTAAATATCTTTAATAGTGAGTTTGTCACCGGCTTAGACGGGAAATTTCGATATTTCAAGCCTATCAGAGTAGAAATGTATGCTAAGCTCTCGGAAAGATTAAGAAAATGGTACGATGATTTAGGCCTTTATCTCTGTATGGAAAGCGATGATGTCTGGAGACAATCTCTGGGGTGGTCTCCAAGAAACTCTGCGAACCTGTGCACTTACCTTGACAACAGGGTTAGAAGACTGGTGGCCGATTGAAAAGTGCCTAAAATTTAAAGTGCCTAAAGTGAGCTAAAGTTGTGGAGAGCATGGCTAATGGTCCGTTTGCTCATAGATTAACTTATAAACTTTAAGTACTTTAGTCACTTTAGTTCACTCAAATCCTTGTTATCTACTTCTAAATATGTTAGAAGCAGCTCGGCTATTTCGGAGTGTTAGCCGTAACTTGAATCTTTACTAATAAAGGAGATACTATGGAGATTAAGAAAATAGGCGTTGTTGGGGCAGGAGCAATGGGGAATGGTATTGCGCAGGTAGCGGCCCAGATAGGCTGTGATGTTGTCATGAGAGATATTGAAATTAAGTTTGTAGAAGGAGGCATGAAAAAGATAGAGGGCTTTCTTTCCAGAAGCGTAGAAAAAGGAAAGATGGATAGCAAGGAAAAAGACACTATTATTGGTCGTATTAGAGGCACCACAGATATGGACGACCTGAACGAGGTTGACTTTGTTGTGGAGGCAGTTCTTGAAGATATGGATCTAAAAAAGAGGGTTTTTAAGGAGTTAGATGAATTGTGCAGGCCTGATGTTATCCTGGCTACTAATACATCATCAATGTCCATTACAGAGATAGGAGCAAGCACTAAGAGACCTGATAAGGTTTGCGGAATGCATTTTTTTAATCCTGTTCCTCTGATGAGACTGGTGGAAATAATCAGAGGCTATTCAACGACTGACGAGACTATACAAACTACTACTGAGTTAGCACAAAAAATGGGAAAGGTGACTGTGGAAGTGAAGAAGGATTCCCCTGGTTTTATAGTTAACAGGATATTGATTCCCCATTTTCTTGAGGCTGTCAAGATTGTCGAGGAAGGTATTGCCTCTATTGAGGATGTGGACAAGGCGGTTAAAAATGGTCTCAATTATCCGATGGGACCGTTTGAATTGATGGATTTGACAGGTATCGATATAGCGTATTTTGTAAGTGAGTACTTCTATAAAGAGCTTAACAAGGAAAACAAATGGGTTGCGCCAAATCTAATGAAAACAATGGTGAGGGCCGGTAAGCTCGGCAAGAAAACCGGCGGTGGATGGTATTAGATAAAGAATAAAGAAATCTTGGCAATAAGGGAGACTTCAAAAAAGTCTCCCTTATTTGTTCTTATGCCGCATAGATTTCTTTAGCTTCCTATACTTATGTTTTCTTATCTTTTTTTTCCTTTTTTTTACAACACTGCCCATAGAAGGGAAAACTCCGCTAATTCAATAAAGTTGCGGAATGGTGATATAAAAAATAAATAAAGTCAAGGTGTTTTTGAGTTAGTTTACATAATATGTATTATCAGACATACCTTATCCCTTATGATTCATTAGTACGTTCAAATGTTGAGGCCTAATTGTTCTTTAGGCCACATGATAAACATTCAATAATATCTATGGTAAGGACAATTTCTTCAAGGCGATATCTATAGGGCTCAGATGAAGGTGGAATTTCCCTTGAGATATCGCCTTTCAGAAACACTCATTACCCTATTAACCATCAATGCCTCAACTTTTGAACATTACCAAGGAATTGAACAAGGCACTAAGGCCGTTCCAGTTTTGAGATTCATGGGTGAATGTGAATAAAAGTATTTGACCTTTAATTATTGTTTGATATATAAGAAATCTCTTTAAATAAGAGTAATATAAATGAATCCAAAGAAAGACAAAAAGGTTATCCTTAACCAAAAGGATATGGAGCAGGCCCTTAAAGAAATAGCACGACAGATAATCTCTAAGCATAAATCTTTAGAGGATATTGTTCTGGTTGGAATCAGGACTGGAGGAGCTTTTTTGGCTTTTCGCCTCCGTGATGAGCTTTCCAGGGAAGATGAGGAGAAACAACCAACTGGTGTGCTGGATATCAATCTATATCGGGACGACTGGACGAGGATAGGCCCCAACCCAAAATTAGGGAGTACAGAAATCCCTTTTTCCATAGATGATAAAATAGTCATTCTAGTTGACGATGTTCTTTTTACAGGCAGGACGGTAAGGGCAGCTATGGATGCGTTGATAGATTTCGGCAGGCCAAAAAGGATTGAGCTGGCTGTGCTGGTAGACAGGGGAGAGGAACAAAGAGAGCTACCTATAAAGGCGAATTATGTGGCCAAGGAATGGCAGACATCAGGTAGTGATACAATTAATGTCTATTTTAAGGAACAGGGGTTCCATGACCGGGTTGTAGTGGAAGAAAAAGAGGGGGACTTATCGTAAGGAGTATTTCATGTTTTTAACAATATCTATTAATACCAGGGATCGCTCGGAGATGACAGACATTACCTCTAAGGTAGAAGGGGAGTTGAAGAGATCAGGACTGAAAGACGGGGTGTGTTTTGTCTTTGTGCCACATACCACAGCCGGGATAACAATAAATGAGGGCGCTGATCCAAGTGTGGTAGCAGATATTCAGACGACGCTTAATAAACTTGTTCCCTGGGAAGGCTCCTACAGGCATCTGGAAGGAAATTCCGCTGCCCACATCAAAAGTAGTCTAATGGGGAGTTCAGTAATTGTGTTGGTTGAATCTGGACGTCTAAAATTGGGTACATGGCAGGGGATTTTCTTTTGTGAGTTTGATGGGCCTCGATCGAGAAAAGTATACATGAAATTTCAATAAATCATGTCAGATTTTCCCTTGACACCTATAAACTGCTTTGCTAAATAGCCTGCTTGAAAACCATAATAAGACCTAAACTGATCGGTTCTAGGTTCAGGGTTCCAGGTTCAAGGGTTGCAACATATTGACATTACTTACAGTTGCAGCCCAATGCCGGGCTTAGTCTCTTTCACCCATTGGGTGAAAATTATTTGCCGCCTCTATGGAGGCATAATTCTTTTGGATTGAGCCTGTTGGGGTTCATCAACCCGGTACCCCTGGCCCAGACCTGATTTCAAGAAGTTGGATCCAAGGCACATGTTTTCAATAGCAGAG
>JAPVWE010000191.1 GCA_028572035.1 Desulfobacteraceae bacterium
GTTTCCTTTTGTTTTTGAATGGGGTTGGGATGCAGGTCGTCTTATCTTTATGGGGCTTGTTTATCTTGTTCTTGGTGTCATCTCCCTCGGCCTGCTCTATGCATTTGTAAAGACATGGCTAGCGCTGAGGGATGAGGATAAGGAATAAAAGTTATAAGTGATCTAAAGTGCCTAAAATGCCTAAAGTTAATGGGTCTCTTTGCTCCAGCTAAAACGAAAATACCTTCTTTAACTTTAGGCACTTGTAACTTGCAACTTGAAACTTAAATAATCGTATCATGGCGCCAGTTCTTGTCATCCTGTTCCGGGTAATCCAGATTATAGTGAAGCCCTCTGCTTTCCTTGCGCATGGTAGCCGAGGCAACGATTAGCTCGGCAGCGGTTGCCAGATTTCTCAGTTCCAATAGATCACTTGTTATTATGAAGTCCCAGTAGTATTTCTTGATCTCCTGCTGGATGACCTCTATCCTCCTTTTTGCCCTGATCAGCCTCTTATCTGTCCTGACTATACCTACATAGTTCCACATGAGTCTTCTCACCTCATCCCAGTTGTGGGAGACAACAACAGATTCATCGCTGTCAGTGGCTGAACCCAGGTCCCACAGAGGAACTGGCGGGAATTTATGGTCAGATCTATCAGAGATCATCCTGGTGCTGTCTTCAAAGGCCGATTTTGCAAACACCAGGGCCTCGAGAAGAGAATTGCTGGCTAACCTGTTTGCCCCATGCAACCCGGTACAGGCTACCTCGCCTATTGCATAGAGGTTGCCTATATTGGTACGGCTATATTTGTCTGTCAAAAGGCCACCACACATATAATGGGCAGCTGGCACAACTGGAATTGGCTCCTGAGTGATGTTTATGTTTAACTCTAAACACCTGGCGTAGATATTTGGAAATCGGTTTTTTATGAAATTCCTGGGCCGGTGACTTATATCTAAATAAACGCATTCATCGCCACTCTTCTTTAATTCAGCGTCAACTGATCGTGCCACAATATCTCTCAGAGCCAGATCCTTCAAGGGGTGGTAGCGTTCCATAAAATGATTGCCTCTCCTGTCAAGTAGTCGCCCTCCTTCGCCCCTGACAGCCTCACTAATCAGGAAATTCTTTGCCCTAGTATGGTAGAGGCATGTGGGATGGAATTGTACAAATTCCATGTTTGCCACCTTTGCCCCGGCCCTATAGCCAATAGCCACACCATCACCAGTGGCAATATCAGGGTTGCTGGTATAAAGATACACCTTGCCTGCACCTCCGGTTGCAAGCACGGTTATCCTGGCCAGGAAGGTCTTTACCTCACCTGTAGTTACATCCAAGACATAGGCCCCCCAGCACGTCTCTTCAGTTTCATTCGTTGAGATACCCCTCTTTATAAATTTGGAGGTAGTAATCAGGTCTATGGCCATATGGTTCTCATAGATCCTGATTCTGTTATTCTTCTCCGCATTTTGGATAAGGCATCCTTCCACTTCTTGCCCGGTAAGATCTTTCGTGTGCACAATCCTCCTTCTGGAGTGGCCTCCTTCCCGGGCGAGATCTAATCTGTCAGTTTGCGTTCTATTGTGCGAGAAGTTAACCCCGAGAGAGATAAGCTCCCTGATCAAATCAGGCCCATTTGTTACGACCATGCGAACGATTTCTTCATTGCAGAGGCCCGCACCAGAGGCTATGGTATCTGCTATGTGGAACTCAAGTGAGTCTTCTGGGTCCAACACCGAGGCGATACCCCCCTGGGCATAGTTGGTAGAGGTATCCATTGTCTCTTTTTTTGTTACTATACTAACGGTCCCTCTCTGGGCTGCCTTGATGGCAAGGCTCAGTCCGGCAATGCCGCTTCCAATGATGAGATAATCTGACGTTATTTCCATTTGCCCCTATTCTGATTACAGTTTTGTCTATCTGCGTCTGTCTGCGGTTAATCCCTCGTGCTGAACATATCGCACCTTCGGTGCGGACCTGTGGGGGTTTGATTTATCGAATCCCGCTTTGCGGGGCGTCATAAATGCCGCCCCTACAAGGACTTAAAATGGGATTTCCTATACTGTAAATTTACACAAAATTAGAGCTTTTGCAAGTTATGATTGACCTTTCACGTTAACATCGAGTAAATTACGCAGGTAATGAACGTATCAGCGGTTATATTTGACTGTGATGGGGTCATGTTTGAGTCCAGGCAGGCCAACATCAATTTCTACAATCATATTCTGTCCCATTTCGGCCTCCCTCCCATGACAGCTGAGGGCATTGAATTTGTGCACATGAATACTGCCGTGGAATCGTTAAATCATATCTTTCGAGATAGCCCTTACCTGGCCAGGGCCCAGGAATACAGATTAGAGCTTGACTACACTCCCTTTATAAAGGATATGGTTATGGAGCCAGGGCTGAAAGAGGTGCTGGATTATCTAAAACCTCGATGTGGTCTTGCAGTGGCAACCAATCGAAGCAATACTATAGGAAGCGTTCTGGAATTATATGGGCTCAGTCACTATTTTGACATCGTTGTTTCATCCCTGGATGTGACAAACCCCAAACCACACCCGGAGCCTGTCTTCAAGATACTTGATTTTTTTGGCATTGAACCCCAGCAGTGCTTTTATGTGGGTGACTCTGAGGTTGATTTCGAGGTCTGCCAGGCGGCAGGGGTGCCCCTGATAGCTTACAAGAATAAGGCCCTCAGGACACCTATACATGTTGAAAGCCTGGCAGAGGTTAAAGAGATCCTCAAGCTTCCGGGTGGACGTTAACTACCCTTACCTTCCTTAGATAATCGGTATCTAAACAGTCCTGAACGTTTATCCAATAAGTATATTTGCCATAAAACTATTTTACACTTGACAAATAATTTATCAGAAAATCGCTCCAAAAGGGCGTTTTCAAATTGATGCGAAAAATGGTTTCCTATGTATTAACAGGGAGATAGAAAGAACCTGGTATTGATGGCATAAGATTTGCTGCTATGCCTAATAGAGGTGTCATCTCCCCTTCGGTCAGTATCGAAGACAAAAGAGCAGATTCGGCTAAGGGAGATATGAGGTACGATGGTATGAGGACCAAAAAAAGGGAATTGGGTTTTACCATGATTGAGCTCCTGGTTGCTATTGTAGTATTGGCAATTGTGGCTGCCATTGCTATCCCTGGCTTCTCGAGGTGGCTCCCGAATTACAGACTCAAAAGTGCGGCCAGGGATGTTTATTCAAACATGCAGCTGACCAAGATGGGGGCCGTAAGGGCTAACGCTGATTGGGCGATTGTGTTTAGTACTGGCTCAAACAGCTACAGAGTTTGTTCGGACGATGGGGGGGATGGTGACTGGTTAGATGGAGA
>JAPVWE010000192.1 GCA_028572035.1 Desulfobacteraceae bacterium
CTTCCTTTCTTTTGACCTCTACTCTTGGCGGCTTCGTAAAAAGTCGCCAGTCCTGTCATTGCGAGCGTAGCGAAGCAATCTCATCGGCTGTAACTCCCTGAAATCAGGAGATTGCTTCGTCGCTTCGCTCCTCGCAATGACCGGTGAAAAGACTTTTTGCGAGACCATCAACTATGGACATCCATTTAATAAATCATAAGCGTTCAGCTATAAACTTTTACCACTTTTTGTTTGTTGAGTTTGTTGTGTTTACTGCCCACTGCTTACTTCTCCTCAATATCTCAATTTTTTGGGGATTGTCACTTTAACTTTAGGCACTTTAAACTTTAAGGGAGGTGGGATATGGCTATTATAAGAGGTTATGACATGCCTGATGAGCTTTACTATCATGAAGAGCACAGTTGGGCCAGGGTGGAAGACAACAGGGTTACTGTAGGCATGGACGATATCTTTCAAAAGGAGGCAGGCGATATAGTATTTGTAGACCTCCCTGATGAGGAAGATGAGGTCGAGCAGGGAGAGGTCTGCGGTAAGATTCAGTCGAGGAAATGGATAGGGAAACTTTGCGCACCTGTCTCTGGGGAGATTGTCGAGATAAATGAAGATCTGGAGGATGACACCAGTCCCATCAATGAGGATCCATACGGAAAGGGATGGATTCTGGTGATTGAGCCGAGTGATCTGGAAAATGAGCTAAAGGATCTTATTCACGGGGATTCTGTTGTTGACTTTATCGAACGGGAGATAAAACGGACCGAGGAGGAAAGGGCAAAAGCCTGATGTATTCATGGAGACTCTTTAAAGATATCTTAAATCCTGTTTCAACGGCCCTAGGTCTATCTATTGACGATACACTCCCTCTGTCTTTATCTCAGCATGGCTCCCCACCAATCCTTCATCTTTATAAATTTAAGCCTTCGGCCATTGTTGGCAAATACCAGGATATAGAGGCTGCTCTAAGGCTTGATAGGTGCAGACGTAGGGGAATTGAATATAACCGCAGGAGCACCGGTGGGGGGACAGTGATAATGGGTCCTAAGGTGGTTGCCCTTGGCCTTGGCATTAACATCGACCACCCTGGACTGGGGAAAGGAATCGAAAGGGTATTTGAATCCCTGAGCGTTGTCTTGATAAGGGCATTGCGGGATCTGGGCATAAAGGCCGGGTTCAGGCCCAAAAATGACCTTGAGGTGGACGGTAAAAAGCTGGCAGGTCTTTCTGCAACCCTAGAGACAGAGAAGGCGATTTTATTTCATGCGAGTTTGCTGGTTGACTTTGATATTCCCTTGATGTTGGACATTATGAATCAACCACCTTTAAAGCTGTATGATAAGGGCTATAGCTGTTTCAGCCAGAGGATAACTACCATTAAAGAGCAATTGGGTCATGATATCGACATGGAGCCTGTTATAGGGGCTATAGAAAAGGCCTTCAGCCAACAATTTGATGTATCCTTTGAAAAGGATGAACCTGACAGATGGGAGGAGAAGAGCATAAAAGATTTTGTCAATACCAGGTATACTAACCCGGATTGGATCTTTTCCCATAAACATCCCAGGTCAAGCATGGGCATGGGTGAGCTGAAAACACCAGGCGGGTTGCTCGAGATATACCTATCGCTTGCGGGCAGCACCATTGAGCATATTGTCATCACCGGGGACTTTTTTTCCACCACGAAAGATATAAATCTTCTGGAGTCAGCCCTCAAATGGACATCAGCCAAAAGAGGAAAGATTGAGGAACATCTCTCGGAGGTCTGGAGAGAAGATATGATCCATGGCGTTGATGTTCCTACCTTGACAGAGGCAATAACAAAGGCCAAGGAAAATCTGGTAAGCCCTGTCAGAAAACTATAAATGAGGCCTTAAGCCACCCTCAAACTTATCGGCCCTTTCATCCGGCCGGAAATGGCGAGGCCTTCATTCTGACAGGGTAAAGATATGACAAAAAAAGAGGAGATGGTCAGCACGGGAGAAAAACAGAGCCCTGACTGTGCAAGGACAAGTAGCGCAACAGCTATATCTCTCGGTCTCAGTAAAGGTCGCTTTTACAGAGGGGCTAAGAATAGATGTGCAAACCTTCTTGTTAACTACAAGGAGGGATGTGCAGGCAATTGTGCATACTGTGGTCTGGCTAAAACAAGGACAGGCTCCTATGACCAGAAAACCTTTATTATGGTCCAATGGCCTCTGTTCTCTATGGATGCTATTATTGAGGCCATCAATAATGGCCCTCAATATGTGAGACGGACCTGCATTTCCATGATTTCCAATGGCAGGTGCGCAAGGGATACAATCGCTATGACTGAACGACTCAAAAAGGAGACCAAGGTCCCGATCTCCATTCTTATAAGCCCAACCATCCTGAAGGTTGATGATCTTAAAGCAATGAGGGAAAGCGGTGCGGATAAGATTGGTGTAGCTATTGATCTGGCTACCCCGGAGCTTTTTGATCTCTACCGGGGAAAAGGGGTGTCAGGTCCGCATAATTGGGAAAAATACTGGCAGACAGTATCCAATGGACTTGAGATTTTTGGTGAAAGGAATGTTGGAATCCATCTCATGGTTGGGATGGGCGAGACTGAGCAAGAGATGGTTTCCATTATGGAACGGTCATGGAATATAGGGGCTGTAAACCATCTCTTTTCTTTCTTTGCTGAACCCGGCTCCAAATTGGAGAACAGAAAACAGCCACCGTGGCCAACCTATCTTAGGGTGCAGCTTGCACGCTATCTGATAGAAGAAAAGGCTATCTTGTCGTCCGATATGGCCTTTGATAAGGATGGACATATTATAGACTTTGGCTTGCCAGAAGATGATATAATGGAAATCATCAACCTTGGGATCCCCTTTATGACTGGTGGATGCCTGGATAATGATGGAGAGGTTGCCTGTAACAGGCCCTTTGGTAATTGTCTGCCAGGCGAAAAACAATGGAATTATCCCTACCCTCCTGATGAAGAAGAATTAGACCTGATTCAAAACCACATCTTTGACATAAGCCCAGATTGAACCCAAATCCCATATCTCGGGCAGGTCTGAACTGTTGATTCGTGAGCTCTGAAGGGAGAAAGCAGGGTTCATCAAGCACTTGCTAGCCTACGAGCAAGGTCAACGAAAGAAAGGTAACCCTGAACGGTGAACTCTGAACCTGTGAACGCCTACAGAAATATGCATATAGAAGGAGTTTGGAAATTTCTGTATATAATTTTTTTGACACAGCATGCTGATAGTGTTACTAAAATAATGTAGGCATTGTATATGTGGGCCGTTAGCTCAGTCAGGTAGAGCAGCGGACTTTTAATCCGTTGGTCG
>JAPVWE010000193.1 GCA_028572035.1 Desulfobacteraceae bacterium
GGCATCTGCATGGCCAGTGAGGATGCCAGAGAAGGAATGGGGGCCTTCTTGGAAAAAAGAAAGGCCGAGTTCAAAGGAGGACTTCTTTAGAAACGGGGTAAAAATGGAATTTAGATTAAACAAGGAACAGGACGCTATCCAGAAGGCAGCAAGAGAGTTTGCTCAAGGAGAATTTGACAAAGAGATAGCCCTTGAACATGAAAGGGCCCATACTTTTCCCTACGAGATATGGAAAAAGGCCTGCGAACTTGGTTTCATGGGTATTCACTTTCCAGAGAAATATGGTGGCCAGGAGTACGGTATCTTTGAGAACGCGCTTGTGGTTGAAGAGTTCTGTCGACAAGATTCAGGAATTGGCATCGCCCTCAGCCTCGCTGACTTTTTATCAGAGATTATCCTGAGATTTGGGAGCGAGCAACAGAAGGAAAAATACCTTATTCCCATAACAGAAGGGAAGGCAATTTCCAGTGGAGGAATCACTGAGCCAGACCATGGAAGTGACATCACCCTTATGGATACAACCGCCACAAAAGAAGGGGATGAGTACACAATAAATGGGGTGAAGACCTTTATCACCAATGGTACCACAAGTGATTTTGTCATGGTTCTCTGCCAGACGGATCCTGAGGCAAAGCCCACCTATCGTGGCCAGTCTGTCATCATTGTTGACACGGAAACACCTGGATATACTACTGCCGATGTTGGTGAAAAAATGGGAGCAAAGATGAGCCCAACCGGAGAGCTTTCATTCAATAATGTGAGAGTTCCTGTCTCAAACCTTGTAGGACAGGAAAACAGGGGATTTTACCATGTCCTCGAATTTTTTGACGAAAGTAGAATAGAGATAGCTGCCCAGGCCCTTGGGATTGCCCAGGGGGCCTTTGACCGTGCACTTGCGTACACCAAGGAGCGCACCCAGTTCGGAAAAAAGCTGGCTGAATTTCAGGTAACTCAGCATAAACTTGCAGACATGGCAGCCAAGATAGAGACAGCAAGACTTATAGTCTATAAATCAGGCTGGAATTTTGATCAGGGCAATATCGACCCCAAGCTGACCTCCATTGCCAAGATGTACGCTGGCCGGGTAGCAGTTGAAGTGGCTGATGAGGCTATTCAACTATTTGGTGGATATGGCTATATGCTCGAGTATGAGGTAGAGCGCTTCTATAGGGATGCAAAATTAACGGAAATCTATGAGGGGACCAGAGAGATACAAAAGAATACGATAGCCAGTGCACTATTGGGTAAATTATAGTGGGGGGCTGTGATGCCTAAAAAAGAAAGTTTAGAAAGAATAGAGGTAGATGCAAAAGAATGGCAACATGTTCTTAAAGAGTCTATCTCAAAGAGTCCGGAACGGTTAAAGAAATTTTCTACCGTTTCAGACCGGCCTATCCAGAACCTTTATACCCCATTGGACATAAAGGATCTTGATTATTCAAATGCTATCGGATTCCCCGGTCAATATCCATTTACAAGGGGAGTTCAACCCTCTATGTACAGGGGAAAACTATGGACTATGAGGATGTTTGCAGGGTTGGGCTCGGCCAGGGATACCAACAGCAGATTCCACCTCCTGGTAAACGAAGGCCAGACAGGTCTGTCTACTGCATTTGATATGCCTACCCTCATGGGATATGATAGTGATTCCCCAAAATCAAGAGGAGAATGCGGCAGATGCGGTGTTGCTATCGATACATTAAAGGATATGGAAATACTGTTTGAAGGTCTTTCTATTGACAGGATTACTACCTCCATGACCATCAACCCACCAGCCTCTGTTCTCTGGGCAATGTATATCGCAATGGCAGAAAAAAGAGGGATAAGCAGGGGGATTATTGGAGGAACCATACAAAATGATATGCTCAAGGAGTTCATTGCACAAAAGACATTCATGTGTCCTCCGAGGCCATCCATGAGGCTTATTACCGATACCATTGAATTTGGTACCAAAGAGGTTCCCAGATGGAACTCTGTTAGCATTAGTGGCTATCACATAAGGGAGGCTGGATCTACCGCTGTTCAGGAACTTGCCTTTACCTTGGCCGATGGTATAGCCTATGTAGAGGCTGCCCTAGAAAGGGGTCTTGACGTTGACTCATTTGCCCAAAGACTCTCCTTCTTCTTTAACTCGCATCTGGATTTTTTTGAGGAGATTGCAAAATTCAGGGCAGCCAGGAGGATGTGGGCGAGGATAATGAAGGAGAGATTTAAGGCAAAAGATCCACGCTCGATGTGGCTCAGGTTTCATACGCAGACAGCTGGCTGTTCTCTTACCGCTCAACAGCCCTATAATAATGTTGTTAGAACGACTCTTGAGGCCCTGGCCGCCGTGCTTGGTGGAACACAGTCGCTGCATACCAATTCCTTGGACGAGGTTCTTGCCCTGCCCACTGAAGAGGCAGCTACCATTGCTCTTCGCACGCAGCAGATAATTGCTGAGGAGTCAGGGGTAGCAAACACAATCGATCCCCTGGGTGGGTCATTTTATGTTGAGCGCCTCACAAAAGACATGGAGGAAGAGGGCTTTGAATACATTAGAAAGATTGACGAGATGGGAGGCATGGTGGCGGCAATAGAGAAAAACTATCCCCAGATGGAGATAGCCGATGCTGCCTATAAGTATCAGAAACAGATTGATAGCAGTGAAAAGACTGTAGTTGGGGTGAACAAGTATATCACTGAAGAAAAACTTCCTGTAGAAACCCTTCAAATAGTGGCAGAATTAGAAAAAAAACAGATAGAACGGACAAATCAGATCAAGAATACCAGAGATAATAAAAAGGTAAAAGATGTACTGGAAGAATTAGGTGAGGCCGCTCAAAGAGATGATAATCTCATGTATCCTATTATAGATGCGGTTAAAGAATATGCCACCGAGCAGGAGATATGTGATGTGTTCCGGGATGTCTTTGGTGTATACCGGGATCCCAGTGTTTATTAAATAAAGTGCCTAAAGTTTAAAGTGAGCTAAAGTGCCTAAAGTTATAGAATTACAAAAGATATGGTGGATGATAAATTTAGCAATTTAGGGATTGTGAATTGCAGATTGTCCGTTGTGGGTTATAGGGTCTAGTCTATATTCACTCTAAACTTGACGGGTTCGCAAAAAGTCTTTTCACCGGTCATTGCGAGGAGCGAAGCGGTTGCGAGGCAGAGCCGAAGCAAACCCGGAGCCTTTCCTTTAGAACTAAGAAGTATGATACCTGACATCACGGAAACTGAGAGTCCTCGCTGTGCTCGGAACAGGCTCCGCAATCTCCTGATTTCAAGCACTTACAGCCAATGAGATTGCTTCGCTACGCTCGCAATGA
>JAPVWE010000194.1 GCA_028572035.1 Desulfobacteraceae bacterium
AAACGGGAGATAGACGCACGGTTCTTCTCAGCGATAATGCAGTGAAAGATAAGGATGGGAAAATACTGCATTCTGTGTCTGTGCAAAGGGACATTACCGAGCGCAAGCAGGCCGAGGAAGTCTTGCGGGAAAGAGAGGCATTTAATTTTGCATTATTCCAGTACAATCCTATAGAAACTGTGGTCGTGGATCTTGAAGGAAGAGTGACCAGTTTCAACCTGGCAAAGAAGAATTCGGGCGACAGGCTGCCTAATATTGGAGATGTTATGTACAAAGATTATGCTGCCAAGCATGAAATCGACATGTATGCCGAGTTAATGAAATGCATTAGATCGGGCAAAATAAGGAGGTACCCTGAACGAAAATATGGTGACAAGTTGCTATCTATAACGGTGTCTCCATTCTATAAAGGAGCCATCATAACATCTCTAGACATCACTGAACGTGTGCGGGCAGAGGAGGCGTTGAAAAGAGAAAAAGAACGGGCAGAAGAATACCTGAATATAGCAGGATCAATGCTGGCGGTAGTGAATTTTGACGAAAAAATAACTATGATTAACAAGAAGGGTTGTGAAATCTTGGGTTACAATGAGGGAGAACTTATAGGCAGGAACTGGTTTGAGACCTTAGTTCCCGAAAGAATAAGAGGTGAAATAAGAGGCATCTTTGGCAAACTGATGGCTGGAGATATTGAGCTAGTTGAATACTATGAGAATCCATTATTAACAAAGGATGGGGAGGAAAGATTAGTTGCATTTCATAACACAGTGATTAGATCCCCAGACGGTAAAATAGTCAGAAATTTGTTTTCAGCAGAGGACATCACCGAGCGCAAGAACTCGGAGGAGGAATTAGAACGTTCACGGGAAGAGCTACGAAACCTTGCCGATCATTTACAATCCGTGAGAGAAGAGGAGAGAACAACCATCGCACGTGAGATCCACGATGATCTGGGACAGACATTAACCGCTTTGAAAATGGATATATCCTGGTTAGGTAAGAAACTACCCAAAGATCAAGAAACACTCCTTGAGAAGACAAAAGCGATGAGAAAACTCACGGATATGACAATCAAAACCGTAAAGAGGATTTCCACCGAACTGAGACCAGGGCTCTTAGATGACCTGGGTCTTGTGGCAGCTATTGAATGGCAGGCTGAAGAGTTTCAACATCGAATGGGAATGAGATGTGAGCTTACCGTAGATCCTGAGGAAATCATTTTAGATCGAGATCGTTCGACGGCGATTTTCCGCATCTTTCAAGAAACCCTGACCAATATAGCTCGCCATGCAAAGGCAACAACGGTCAGTGTAAGTCTGAAAGAAAAGGACAGCAATTTAGAGCTGAGGGTGAGAGATAATGGCAGAGGAATTACCAAAGAGCAAATTTCTGATTCCAAGTCCTTTGGGCTCATGGGAATAAGAGAACGCGTCCATACGTGGGGAGGGGAGGTGAAGATCAGTGGTAAGCCAGGTGAAGGGACGACAGTGATGGTGAGCATCCCGATTGAAACAGGATAGTCTCTCGCAAAGACGCAAAGGACGCAAAGTTAATAAAGATTAATAATTGAAAACCTTGGCGATCTTTGCGCCTTTGCGAGAGCAATAAAACCCTTCCGATCTTTCCGCCCTAGCGAGAGGACAAAAAAATGACAGAAAACGAATTGTCGAAAATAATAGTTGATTGTTGCTACAAAATCCACAAGACCTTAGGCCCCGGTTTATTGGAATCCGTCTATGAAGAAGTTTTGTATTATGTACTGACAAAAAATAGTTTAAGGTGTGAAAGACAGATGGGAGTACCTGTGACTTATGAGAATATTAAAATGGATATTGGATTTAGGGCGGACATCATTGTAGAAAGTAAGGTTATAGTCGAGTTGAAATCGGTTGAAAAAATATTGCCGGTTCATAAGAAGCAACTTTTAACCTACTTAAAACTAACTGGAATGAAACTTGGCTTGCTGGTAAATTTTAACGTAGAATTGATAAAGAACGGTATTACACGCATTGTGAATAACTTATAATCTTTGCGAGCTTTGCGCCTTTGCGAGAGGAGAAATCCCATGATTAAAATTCTCATCGCTGATGATCATACCGTTGTTCGTGAGGGGCTTAAGCAGATTGTTGCGGAAACCTCAGATATGGTTGTAGCCGATGAGGCGACCAGTGGGCACGAAGCGCTAAACAAGGCCCTGAAAACCGACTACGATATAGTCATATTAGACATCACCATGCCCGGCATCAATGGGCTTGATGTGTTGAAACAAATAAAAGCTCAAAAACCTAAGCTCCCCATTCTGGTGCTAAGCGTGCATCCGGAAGAACAATACGCAGTGCGATGCCTAAAGGCAGGTGCCTCTGGATATCTGACAAAGGAAAGTGCGCCGGATGAATTGACAGCGGCCATACGAAAGATATCACAGGGCAAGAAATATGTGACGGCCTCCCTCGCCGAGAGATTAGCTCTTGATCTGGAAATTGGAACGGAAAAACCACTCCATGAGACCCTTTCTGATCGCGAATATCAGGTCATGATCAACATTGCCCAAGGAAAAAAGGTGAAGGATATCGCCGAGGAGCTTTTTCTAAGTGAAAAAACCATCAGTACCTATCGGTCTCGCATTCTAGAAAAAATGGGAATGGAAAAGAATGAAGAATTAGTCCGTTATGCCCTAAATAATCATCTCATAGGTTAAAACCATATGTGATTTCAATTCATTTGACAATACTCAATTGACAGCGCTCTTCCTTAATCTTCCTTAAGTAGAAATTGCCATACCGGGACTATATTTATTAACTTACTCCCTTCCTCCAGGACATCTTCCTACTCAAAAGTAATTATTGTAGATTCACCAAGATTAAGCTCCTCCATTGCTTGGTTAAGTGATGAAATTTCACGTTTTTTAGTAGCTGGATCCCCTAAAGAGAGACAAACTTGCATAAGATGTCTTTTGCCTTGGCAGTCAAGCCATATAAAATCAACTTCTTGCCCTTTTTTAGTCCTATAGTAATAAATATCCTCTGTTCGGCGCCTTAGATGAATGTATATTATATTCTCGAGCAAGTGACCTCTATCAGCCAATATACCTGGAGCAACTGATGTTATCATGGAATGGTCAATGCAATAGATTTTTGGCTCCTCATAAGAATCTGTGGGTAAAAATTGATTAAGGAAAAGGGTTATGGAGTCTTTTCTGAGTGACTGTCGGGAGGCCTTCGTCATTTCAAATTGTTACGGAATGGGGGACCCCCTGGCTTCGATCCGCAGGATCGAAGAACAGGGAGGGGGTCGGCTTCCCCCG
>JAPVWE010000195.1 GCA_028572035.1 Desulfobacteraceae bacterium
GGAAAAAACCTCCATGAAAGGCATAAATACCGCAAAGATCCTGATCTGTCTCATGCTTGTAAGGTAGTTCTTATGGTTAAGCTCTTTGAAGCGTTCAAGCTGCACCTTTTCCTGGACAAAGAGCTGAATAATCCGGATAGCAGAAACTCTCTCCTGCAGAAAGGCATTAATTGTGGCAAGGTTTTTTCTCATCTCCCGGAATACCTCCCTTGCCTGTCTGCTAAAAAAGATTGTCAACCCGAATACAAATGGAAGGAGAGTAAAAGAGATCAAGGCCAGGCGCCAATTCAGATGTAGCAAAACTACTATAATACCTGACAAGAGAAATATATCCTTGAAGACTGTGATTAGAACCGATTTGAACATCTCGTTCAGATTATCGATGTCATTTGTTACCCTGGTAACCAGCCCCCCTACCGGGTTTCGATCAAAAAACTGAATGGCCTGCCCCTGGATCCGGCTAAAAAGCTCCATCCTGATATCCTGCATCATATGCTGTCCGGACCGCTCAAGGAAATAATATTCCCAATAATTCAAGATAATAGACCCCCCGATCAAAGAGAGCAAAAATAGTGCTACAAGCAATACACCTCTAAGGTCTCTATGTCTCAATTCTGCTATCCTGTCGGGAGAGACATCCTTCAATTCCTTGGCAGAAATATAAACATAGGGGCCTTGTCCTTTTATTACCTTTCCACGGCTTAATAACCTATCGTGATCAATTGCCTCGGCAGGGACCCTGTAGAATCTTTCCCTGGAAATGAGCCCTTCCTCCTGGTAGCGTCTAAGATCTATGGAGTCAATCTGTTTGAGTTTGGAGTTTGAGATGAATCCCAATCCGGGCTCTTTTGTGAAGTCTACAAGGTGGCCATATCTCTGGCCAAACTCCTCGGCCAAGCCACTGGAAACCATCTTCTGGTTAACCGGGTACCAGAAGGATACTATGTATCTGTCTATAGCAACCTTGGGAAGGTAGGGAATAGAAAGATTAAACAGGGTGATCAAAAGCGTTAAGGCCAGGGCAAAGAAAATAGGTCGCCTATAAGGCCTTGCATAGGGGATTAACCTTTTTAAGAGGCCGATATTGTACGGTTTGCCAAGGGGGCCCTCTTCCATGTATCCATAATCAAAATGCATTACTATCTACCTCTTTCCAATTCCTCACTCAACTGCTGTCTTTCGTAGAGCCTGAAATATTCCTTCCTTGCAGCCAGAAGGGAAGTATGCTCACCCCTCTCTACCAGTCTACCGGCCTTAAGCACATAAATGATATCTGCCCTCCTAATGGTTGAAATCCGATGGGAAACAATGATATTCGTTTTGCCCTTTCTCATCTCCAGGATACTGTTTAGTATAGTTGCTTCAGTCCTGGTATCTACTTGGGAAAGGGCATCATCCAAGATCAGTATAGGGGGGTTGAAGATAAGGGCCCGTGCTATGGTCAACCTCTGTCTCTGTCCTCCTGACAGGGTTATTCCCTTTTCTCCCAGGCGGGAGTGGATGCCCCTGGGAAAAGAACCGATATCCACTGCTAATTGAGAGACCTCAAGGGCATTGTTAATGAGATCCTTGCTGATTCCCTGTCTGCCAAAGACTATGTTGTTGAGGATAGTATCAGAGAAGATATGGCTCTCCTGGGTAACGAAACCGATAGATCCCCTTAGATTTCTCAGGTCTATGTCATGGATAGGAATTCCATCAATCTGTACCATCCCTCTTCCTGTTTCCATCAGCCGGGGTATTATCTGAAGGAGTGTGCTCTTGCCTGATCCCACTCCGCCCACAACTGCCACAGTGTGCCCGGCCTCTATCCTGAGATCTATATCATTCAGGACCGGATACCGTTCCTTTGGATAAAAGAATGTTACATGCTTTAGACAGATCCCCCCTCTAATAGCCCCTCTAAATGGATTGGCTGTTTGATTGGTAATCTCGGGAACCTCATGTAAGATCCCGTTTATCCTTCTCATTGAGACAGAGGCCCTCTGGATCAAGTTTGTAACCCAGCCGAGTGCCATCATGGGCCAGGTTAGAAGGTTAAGATAGCTAATAAAGGCAACAAAATCACCGGTCGTGATATCCCCCAGAATTGTCAGGCGTCCCCCAAACCAGATAACGACAGCCAGCCCGAGATTGGTAAATAACATCATCATCGGGAAAAACAGGGCGAGGGTTCTGGCTAAATCCAGATTATTTTTGATATACGTATCCCCCTGATCCTTTACTCTACTATATTCCCAGGACTGGCGATTATAGGCCTTAATGACCCTGATTCCGGCTAATGCCTCCCTGACCGATTCTGTCAATTCAGAAAAGGTCTGTTGTACCTGCCCGAATTCCCTTCCCATCCTGCGGGTAATAATGAGGGTAAGGTAGACTATAAAAGGCGTGGGGATGAGGGAGACAAGGGTTAGTTTTATATTGATATACAGCATAAAACCTACAGTGGCCAAACCAAGTACAACTCCGTCTGTCAGGGCCACTAATCCCATTCCCGTTGCCATCCTTACAGCATCGATATCGTTAACAGTCCTTGCCATCAAGTCGCCTGTCTTAGTCTTCCAGTAAAAGGAAAGGGAGAGAGTCTGGAGATGCTCATACATTCTGTTTCTTAAGGCCTCCTCCACCTTCCTGGAATGGCCAAACACGAGATACCGCCAGATGTATCTAAAGATCGCCATGGCAATGGCAATTCCCACTATGATCAGGGCATAGTTGAGCAACAGACCAGAACTTGCCAGGCCGGCGGTTAAGAGATCTATTGACTTTTTGATGATCCGAGGTATAAAAAGTTGGAGAGCATCTACCAGCAAGAGGCTGGAGAGCCCCAGGATCAGGGCGATCCTGTTTTCAATGAAATAGGTCTTAAGGGGTTTAAAATCTCTTAGCATATGTCTCCATATGTGCTATCACAAATGAGAAAAACTTGGTTAAGGATAAACCATATAAGAAGATGGTAGGGATTTTCAAGCTGAAATAGGCAAGGGGCTATTACTCTTGCAATCCCTCCCACCTGGGGGAAGTTATGGGTAAGGACCAGCTCCGAGCTGGATGCCATCAAGGGCGAGGGTGTTTTTTGGCTCTAATGTCCATCTCAAGGCTCTTTCAGATCCCAGATACCAGGGATCTTATATTGACAGAAACCGCATCTTCCTCCTTTTATATTGTTACTCATTACCATAAAATGAATACGATGAATCAGTCTCGCCTTGCACTGTGGGCAGTAGGTACTATTGCCCTCATGTCCGGGAAGGTTGCCGATATAGACGTATTTCA
>JAPVWE010000196.1 GCA_028572035.1 Desulfobacteraceae bacterium
GGGCCTTGTAAGTAGTTGATTTTAAGTAATAGTTCACCGCAAAGTCGCAGAGGGCGCGGAGGGTTATCTTTTTTTGCTTTTCGCTGACCCCGCAGGACAGGCTCCGCTACCTACGGGACGGAGGACGCCGAAAAGCAAAAAGACCCAGCCAAGGCGGATTATTCTTCTAATTCGTTCACAATTCCCACTATGCCGTCTCTCATAAGGGGCACATTGAAATTCAAGAGTAGTCCCAATGTAAGGCCAGATAATCTAAGGTATGTCAAATTAGTACCACATGAGCTTTAAAACGAGAGTCTTTTTCTCTCTGTCGTCCCTGCCCCGCTTGCCCAATGGAATCTATTTTGCAGTTATTCCATCGGGGTGAAATACTTGCCCCGTGGAATTTCCGCCGTTAGGCGGAACCCCCTGTGGGGGATTCCACAGGGCGGGTCTATTTAACCGGGGTTAGCAGAAAGAAAAATATTCATTCTCTTTGCGTCCTCTGTTTACCCCGTAGGTCCGGAAGATCGTACTGGGGCGACTCTGCGGTGAACTATTGCCTTTTTTCTAATCTACCAGCATCAGACAGTAGATATTTTGAGTTTCTGTTTTCTCCCTCAGGGTCTTGATAAAAAAGCCATTATTCCGTGCTGTCTGATATACATCAATCCCACATCCTTCCATGGAAGGTCTGGCTCTATCCCCAAAGGTACAAGGAGTTCCCTGAAGTTTAGCGCATTCCTTGCAAAGAGTGCAGGGTCCAGCTAAGAAAACAAATGCTTTATAGTAGCCGTCCTTGAACATCTCTCCTTCCAAGTCGGTTAGCATCTCAAAGTATTTCTTAAAACGTTTTCCCCGATCTGGTGTTCTGGGAGCTTCGATATGGAATAAGATAGCACGATGGTAGGAGTCAATGATTGCTCTGGTCTGTTCTGGCGTGGATGTATGTGGAGGACAGCAATAGCCCTTGTCATAGGAAGGACAGCCAAACTGACATTTCAACCGCACCCATGGTGCTGTCACAACACTACTCGGGTGGATTTGCTTTGCGTGGGTAGCATCTCTTTCTACAGCTCGTGCACAGTATTTTTCTAAATCTACATCATTCATGTATATCCCCTCTAAGACATTCTTCCTCCAAGTCAACCGACCCGGTAAAGGCAGTACTCATAAAGACTATTTGGCCTTCCAGGGGTTGAGTTGACAAAAACCCCTCCTTCAGAGAAGCAATATAAGGAAATTGGGCTTGTCTGTCAATAATGATCACTCCCGTGATGTCTTGGTCAAATCTCTATAAATCCAAGAAAACGAGAGTGGAGGGTTTATGGAATGATTTACCCTAGTCCTATGATGTTTTTCAGGCGGAAAGAGTATAGACTTGTACCCGTATATTGAAACATTTTGAGGTTTCATTCTTGCACAATGATAGACAGTATACTTTGTAGGCGTTCACAGGTTCAGAGTTCACCGTTCAGGGTTACCTTAGTCGCGAGCAAACTTGGCCTTCTTTGTCAGGCCATAGACCTTTTGAGTTAACTCCCGGGCCAACTGCCATGGCTCAATCCGCCAGACGGCAGGCGGATCAATATCCTCAAATCGTTCTATTCTCATGCGTTCTCCGTTATGGGTTCTGGGTTCAGCGTTCCCCGTTCAGGGTTCTACGTTTTAACCTTTGAACCTCTGAACCTTGAACCCGTGAACGGTTACTATACTTTTAAGAAAGTATAATATTCATAATAAAAACATAACTATTCTGGGGTGGTCAGGGCTAAAATATTGATAGCAAATACTTAAATTTGGAGGTATTTCAACATACAAAATGTATCTTTGACTTTTCAGAAGGGTTTTGGGTCAAGGATTGATATACTTGGCAGGACCTTTTAATGGGTAACTTTTTATGGTGAATCTGGCAAATGTATGATCGCGAGACTATCGAAAAGGTCGGATTATGGTATTATTACTAGTTGCAAATAGAGTGAAATCAGCCTTCAAAGCCCAAAACAAGGGTGAAAATCATGGTTTTGGGGTTTATCGGCAATCTCAGCAGTATTGTGCAATGAAAGCTGGCTCAATGAAACCACAATAGATGTATATCCGGTCGTTCGATCGGCGAACTACGGCTTGTCAACGTCAGTCGTCTGATCATTCTTTCCTTGCCGCCGGACCAGCTTTTCCTTGGCCTTTTTCTTGCGTTTAAGTTCTTTCTGAAACTTGATGAAGCTATGTTTACTGCGCTTTGCCATGATCCTCCTATCTCCAACCTCTGTGCCCGATGCAGTCTCTTAACCATGCCTCCAAATGGAAACGATGGCCCGCCGATCGCAGTCAGGTCTTACTTTAGGACGCCGCTTAATAGGAGCGTGGTCCACCACCTTGTCTTCCTCCACCTCGACGGCCCTCGGAGCGGGGGCGAGCCTCATTAACGTTAAGGGTACGTCCCTTCAACTCTTTGCCGTTCAGGCCCTCGATCGCGGACTCGGCTTTAGCTTTATCGGACATCTCCACGAATCCGAATCCTTTTGATCTGCCACTGTAATTGTCTTTTATAACCTTGGCGGTTTCGACCTCTCCAAAGACCTCAAAAGCCTCTTTTAAATCCTCTTCGGTCACCTCATACGATAGATTACCTACGTAGATATTCACTCTGACCTCCTTTTCTTATCTTCAATATTCATAGCAGAATTTCGCGTACAGTACCCACCTTTTAGGATCAGGCCTTTACATAAAGACCCTTGCGATCCCTCTTGATTTTGCCCTGTTTCTTGAGCCTGTAGATAATATCCCGTATTTTCCTGCCCTCAAGGCCTGTTTTCTTTGTCAACGCCGCGGTGCCAATGCCCTTTCTGCTCCTTTTGATAATGGCTAGGACAGTTCCACTTGCAGACAGCCTTGTTGGCTTTTTGGCAACTGCTTTTTTTACGGCTTTGGCCTTAGGCTTCTTTGCTGCCTGCGCTTTGTCCAACTTTTCAAGCTGCTTTATCATTTTGTCTGTCTTTTGGGTCAGCGCCCTAAGGCTCTTCAATACAGATTGCAAATCCCTCTTTAGTTTTTTCATCAATATCTCCCTCTTTTGATTTTAATTTAACTCGGCATTAAGATGAAACGTACCCGTTCACGGGGTTTCTCAGCCCCGGATAGCCTGTCCTGCCTATCGATGAGGTAACCGTTCGGGGGGAGCGGCTATTACTCCCCATGGTCTCGTTTTATTTCTCACCGCAGAGCCGCAGAGGGCGCAGAGATGAATAATTTTTCCTTTGCCGTT
>JAPVWE010000197.1 GCA_028572035.1 Desulfobacteraceae bacterium
TTATTGACGACATTCATGATCAGTATGACGTGATTTTGCTAGATACTCCCCCCCTGATTTCCGCAGCAGATGCCTCTATTCTGACCGTGAATACTGATGGTGTTTTGCTTGTATATAGGGCTGGTATGGTTGCTAGGAACATATTGAAAAGGGCCAAGGCCCAGTTGGAACAGGTAAAGGCGAATGTTATCGGGGTTGTTTTAAATGGTGTGAAAGCAGAGATAAGTCTGGATTATGATAAATACTATCAATACTACTATTATGGACAAGAAGTCAAAAAAGGGAAGGGAAAAAAGAAGAAAGGCGGTCATAAAGCCGGTCAAAATCTTTGAGCTTGATTCTTTAGGAGTTTCCACATCGGAACAGAAAGAACTCGCAGATTCCAATATAACCGCTCTTCATTCTGCCTAATCAGCAGAGTGCTTTTAAGCTAGTCCTGGAAATCTTCAATGAATAATTCCTCCGGGCAATCAACCCTTCAGTTAATTGGTCCTCTCCTAATAGTGCTCATCCTTTGCCTTACGATTGCCTTTTTTATGCCGAGAATGTCTACTGTAAAGACTGTAGCAGTGGCAGGCGGTATAATCCTCTTTATAATCAGCTTTGCAAGCTCCCAGATAGCCCTTTATATTCTTATATTATCCATGCTATTAGGGCCGGAGATAGTCGTTGGCACGACTGTCGATGCTTCCCTTGGCAGGGGTGCAACCTTGAGATTAGATGACTTTATTCTGGCAATAATTGGCTTTAGCTGGCTTGCCAGAATGGCGCTCTATAAGGAGCTGGGATTATTTTTGAGGACTCCACTTAACAAGCCAATTGCCTTTTATATAGTTGCCTCTCTCATCTCAACACTTATTGGTGCTATGATGGGAAGGGTGGATTTAAAAACGGGCTTCTTATTTGTGCTTAAGTATTTCGAATACATGATTGTCTATTTCATGGTGGTCAACCATTTGCATGATAAAAAACAGATTCAGTATTTTTTATGGGTCTTGCTTTTCACCTGTGTGGTTGTCTCTTTTCTTGGTATAGCCCAGATACCCGGAGGTGGCAGGGTATCGGCACCATTTGAAGGGGAGGTAGGGGAACCGAATACCTTTGGTGGTTATCTTGTTTTTATGATGGCCATAACCATAGGGCTCTCTTTAGCTACAAACTCAATGCGGGATAGGCTTATCTATGGAGGTATTTCTTTCCTTGCATTTATCTCCTTTCTTTTTACCGAATCAAGGGGATCCTATCTCGCCTTTTTTCCCATGCTAATGGCCTTTGTGTGGCTATCTGAGAAGCGAAAATTGATCATAATCGCTCTATTATTCATAAGCCTCTTCCTTCCCCTGACTGCCCCCCAGAAGGTAAAGGATAGAATCGCCTTTACCTTTACACAGAGACTTCACCCAGGTCAGCATGTTTATGTAGGTGATATTCGTTTAGATACCTCTACCTCGGCAAGGCTAATATCATGGAAGGATGCCTTGAAGGCCTATGTTAAGCATCCAATTCTTGGCTTCGGGGTAACAGGATACGGGTTTATAGATGCCCAGTATCCAAGGGTGCTGGTAGAAACTGGCATTGTTGGGATGATCACTTTTATACTCTTGATGTGGGCCATCTTTAGACAAGGGAACATGGTATTTTGGGGAACCAGTGATACTCTCCATAAAGGGCTATCTATGGGCTTTCTGGCAGGCTTCATCGGATTATTATTTCATTCTATCGGGGCAAATACATTCATCATTGTCAGGATAATGGAGCCCTTCTGGTTTGTATTGGCTATGGTGGTAATGATACCGGAGCTGGAGTCAGAAGCGTCTGTTGAAGAGCATAGCGCCCCAATGGAATAGCCCTGCATTCCATGGGGCAAGCATAGCTTTGAATGGGGGTAATAAAAGGAGACTTTCCGTGGATAGGGAGTTGTATGACCAAATAGTGAAAGAGCGTCCTTATCTGTGGTGGTCGGTGCAGAAGAAAGAGAATCTGTCTCTGGAAAGTGTAGTTCAAGGTGTGCTTGCAAATGGAGATATGGATGATGTGGAGAGAGTGTTTCAGCTTGTCGGAAGAAAGCAGGTAAAAAAGATTTTTTTGCAACAGATCTCAAGGCCGCGGCATAACTACAGGCCACAAACGGTTAACTTCTTTAAAAAGGTTTTTACCCAGGATGATTGAGAGTTTCTTGACTCACGAGCAAATGGTCTTAGCGGAGAGATTGTTGCCTGAGATGGAGGATTTCTATCTGGCAGGAGGTACTGCCCTTGCTCTGCAGATAGGTCACCGACGCTCACTGGATTTTGACCTGGCATCTTCCAAGCAAATTAGTCCTTTTGACCTGGAGCGTAAACTTATCAACCTTGGATTTAGAATTCAGAAGGTATTTACTGTAACGAGTGATGAATTCTCGGTGCTTATCAACGTGACCAGGGTCACTTTCTTTTCTTTCCCCTTTAACGTTAAGCATGAAATCACCTGGCAACGAGGACATATAACACTTCCAGAGATTATTGAATTAGGGGCCATGAAGGCGTACGCCCTGGGCAGGCGCAGCAAATGGAAGGACTATGTAGATCTGTACTTTCTGCTAAAGTTCAAATTGAGCATGGAAGAACTTATTGAGAAAGCTAAAGAGATATTTTCCTCCCATTTTAATTCCAAACTGTTCAGGGAACAATTATGCTATTTTGACGACATAGATTATTCCGAGGCCGTAGAATATATAGATTCTGCTCCTTCCGATAAGGAGGTAAGAGAATTCTTAGCGGGTATAGCAGTAAGGATCTAAGAACAAAATGCAGACCTTATTTATTGTACTAGCAAAGAAAAACAAGTAAAGAGACAAAGGGTGGTTCAAAAATGGATTCAGCGGTGAAACCTTATCTCAGCGCGCACTGCGCGATGGGATATGGGTTTTGCATTAAGAATTACCAATAGTGCTCTTGGTTTTATCTGGACAATAATACTTGGGCGTTTGCTCGCTCCCCATGATCTTGGCCTTCTCGGGATTGCCATGGTGTCAAAAGCCACACTTGAAACCTTTTCTCAGGCAAAAAATCAAGTTGGTATATACTTTCATAAAGTCGGTGTAAAGATCGAGGATTATGAATTTGGTATGAAAGTTGCCAGTGCTTAAAACTTGGGGTGGGTTTACCCCTAGGAGTGGAAGCAATCGATGATCGGTAAAATACCATATAATTGCAAAGCTAGCGATAGTAAAAATTTCCAGC
>JAPVWE010000198.1 GCA_028572035.1 Desulfobacteraceae bacterium
CATGTGGATTTTACTATCGAAGTTGAGAGATCCCTGAGGATTTTGGATGGGGCAATAGGGGTGTTTTGCGCAGTAGGTGGTGTGGAACCTCAGTCGGAAACGGTATGGCATCAGGCAGATAGGTACGGGGTTCCTAAAATAGCATTTGTCAACAAGCTGGACAGGCCTGGCGCAAATTTCCACGGTACTGTGAGGATGATAAGAGAAAGGCTTGGTGCGACTCCTTTGATCCTTCAGCTACCCTGGGGGCTGGAAGAGGATTTTCACGGTGTGATCGATCTCATCAAGATGAGGGCTGTTGTCTGGAGTGAGGATGATCTCGGGGCCTCTTTTCAAGAGGTAGCTGTCCCAAAGGACTATGTTGAAGAGGCTATCAGGCATAGGGAAAGAATACTGGAACTATTAGCCGATAATGATGATAGCATAATGGAGAGATATCTGTCTGAAGAAGAGATAGATATTCAGTTAATCAAGAGGGCAATTAGGCAGGCCACGATAAAACTTGCCCTTGTTCCCGTCTTCTGTGGCGCAGCATTGAGAAATAAAGGAATACAGCCCCTTTTGGATGGAATAGTTGAATTCCTTCCCTCACCACTTGACATCCCACCAGTAGAAGGTATCAATCCGGAGACAGGAGAACCTGAGTCCAGGTCTGCAACCTTAAAAGAACCTCTCTCTTCCCTGGCCTTTAAAGTCGCAATGGATCAGGGAAGAAGAATGACGTATCTCAGGATCTACTCTGGAATATTGAGAAAGGGCTCCTTAATCTATAATAGCACAAAAGATGTCACAGAAAGGGTGGCCAGGGTCATGAGGATGCACGCAAACAAAAGAGAGAGAATAGATCAGGCTATTGGTGGCGACATCATTGCTGTCATGGGCCTAAAAGAGACCTCCACCGGTGATACCCTATGCAACAAGGGTCACCCTATATTACTGGAGTCGATGGAGTTTGATCAGCCGGTAATATCCATGGCTGTGGAGCCAAAGCAGTTAAAGGATCAGGAGCGGCTTTTGGATATTCTCACAAAAGTAGGTGATGAAGACCCCACATTCAAGTTTAAGGTAGATGAGGATACTGGCCAGACAGTAATTTCCGGTATGGGGGAGCTTCATCTGGAGGTTTTAGCCCAGAGGCTCAGACGGGAATTTCTTCTTGATGTAAATACTGGAAAGCCCCAGGTTGTCTACAGAGAAACCATAAGTAAAAGGGCTTCGGTTGAGACAGTTTTTGACAGAGAATGGGGTGGCGTGATGCACTTCGCCGGTATTAAAATAGAGGCCTCACCCATGGAGAGGGGAAAAGGAGATAGGTTTGTCAACAGATGTTCAAACCCCTTAATGACTGAAGAGTTTATTAATTCCATAGAGGAAGGGATAAAGGGGGCATCAGAAAGTGGAGTTTTGATGGGTTATCCGGTAATTGATGTGGAAACCGTTCTTGTGGATGCCAAGGTAAAGGAACAGCTATCTACCCCACTTTCCTTTAAGATTGTTGCATCAATGGCCTTTAAAGAGGTCTGTGAACTTGCCATGCCTGTTCTCCTGGAGCCTATTATGAAGATTGAAATAATCGCTCCTGAAGAGTTTGTAGGCGATGTAATAGGTGATCTGAATACCAGAGGTGGCAGGATTGAGCGGATTACAACGAAAGGAACAGTTAAGATACTGGCAGCTATAGTGCCCCTTTCTAAGATGTTTGGCTATTCAACGGCTCTGCGCTCTGCCTCTCAGGGGAGGGCTACCTTCACCATGCAGTTTTCTCATTATGATAAGGCTTAGTTAGATGAAAAGTACTTTGAGGTAATAGCACATATTTCTAATGCTAAATGCCAAAGTTCAAAGCTCAAATGAATGTCAAAATCCAAAGGCCCAATCTTTGATATTTAGACATTTGGATTTTATTTGACATTTGGGTTTTGTCATTTGTCATTTCCATGAACGTGTTGATCATTCAAAATGCAAAATTACATCCAGATTATTTATCCCAAAAACATTTTCTAAGAAATTTAGGCTTAGATCTTGTCCAGAACAATCCTTCATATTGATATGGATGCGTTTTTTGCAGCTATTGAGGTGCTGGATGATTCCTCGCTAAAAGGAAAACCTGTTATTGTAGGCGGCTCTACCAACAGGAGTGTGGTCTCTACAGCCAGTTATGAAGCCAGAAGATTTGGCGTCCATTCTGCCATGCCTATATTCAAGGCAAAGGAAAAATGCCCTCAGGGTATTTTTCTTCTGGTAAATATGGATCGATACAAGGAGGTTTCCAAAAAAGTGATGGATATAGTGAAAGATTTTTCACCGCTTGTCGAACCGGTATCTATTGATGAGGCCTATCTTGATATTACAGGTAGTGAGAATCTTTTAGGCAGCCCGGAGGAGATAGCCAGGCACATAAAGGAGCGGATTGGCAAAGAGACAGGCCTGACATGTTCCATAGGTATTGCCCCGAATAAGTTTCTGGCCAAGGTAGCATCTGATATGAACAAGCCGGACGGTTTGACCATAATATCAGCAGATGAGGTGGATACATTTTTGTCCAGATTGCCTGTGGAAAAAATCCCTGGTGTTGGAAAAAGGACAGTAGAAGGTCTAAGGCACAATGGGATCAAAAAGGTTGGGGATTTAAAGAGATTCAGCAAAGAGCAGCTAATCAGACGGTTTGGCAGGTTTGGGTCAAGACTGCACGAACTTGCCAATGACAGGGATGACTCGGAGGTGGCCCTGGAAAGAGAGATCAAGTCTCTTAGTTCAGAGGGAACCCTTGAATCAGATACCGGGGACCTCGCCTATTTAAAGCGCTTGGTAGCCTCCCATGCAGACAAGGTGGCCTGGAGATTGAGGCGAGAGGGGCTTAAGGGGAGGACTGTCACCCTCAAGATAAAGTTTGATGATTTCTCCGAGATGAGCAAGAGCCGCACCATTGACTATCCCACAGACAGTACCAAGATCATATCGGATTCTGCCATAGAATTACTTTTCAATGACCCTCTGAAAAGAAAGGTGAGGCTAATAGGGGTTGCTGTCTCAAAGCTAAAAGAGAGCGGAGAAGGGTATCAGATGGATCTCTTCGAGGATTGGCACGCACAGGAAAAGGAGCGAAGAGTAGATGAGACCATGGATGAGATAAAGATGAGGTTTGGCAAAAGGATGATAAAAAAGGGAAGAGGGTAAGGGGTGAAAGGCTTATTTCTGACTTTTCTTG
>JAPVWE010000199.1 GCA_028572035.1 Desulfobacteraceae bacterium
CTCGATGAACTTCTGGCAATTGGCACGATTTTTCAGTTCGGAGTGCCACCAAACAGAATAGATTTACTTAATTCAATTAGTGCTGTCTCCTTCAATGAGGCTTGGGAAACACGGACAGAAGAGGAAATCAAAATTCAGGGAAGAAAATATCCTATTTATTATATCAGACTCGAACTATTGATTAAAAATAAAAAATCAATGAAGCGTCATAGAGACTTTGAAGACTTGAAATATTTGAGCGCTTTGATGAAAAATAAATAAATGTATGGGATTAACACATGAAATGTCCTAAATGTAATTTTGAAAATCCTGATAGTATCCATTTCTGCGGAGAATGTGGTGCCAAACTTCCATCCCCTGAGGAAATCTCTGTTGCTCACACCGAAACTCTCGAAACACCCAAAGAAGAGTTAACCACAGGCTCCACCTTTGCTGGCCGATACCAGATTATCGAAGAACTGGGTAAAGGCGGCATGGGAAAGGTCTACAAAGCTCTCGATAAAGAGATTAAGGGTAAAGTGGCTTTAAAGCTCATCAAGCCTGAAGTGGCTTCTGATAAGAAAACCATCGAGCGCTTCAGGAACGAACTGAAGACTGCCCGAGATATTGCCCATAAGAATGTCTGCCGCATGTATGACCTTAATAAAGAGGAAGGCACCTATTACATCAGCATGGAGTATGTGTCTGGAGAGGACCTGAAGAAGTTGATAAGGAAAATGGGGCAGTTAAGTCCAGGACAGGCAATTTTAATAGCCAAACAGGTATGTGACGGATTGTCTGAAGCGCACAGGTTGGGAGTTGTGCACAGGGATATAAAGCCTCAGAATGTCATGGTTGATGAGGAAGGGAATGCCCGAATCATGGATTTTGGTATAGCCCGCTCCCTCAAGGCAAAGGGGATAACAGCTTCTGGAGTGATGATCGGGACACCCGAGTATATGAGTCCTGAGCAGGTAGAGGGGAAAGAAGCAGACCAGCGCTCTGATATATATTCCTTGGGAGTCATTCTTTATGAGATGGTCACTGGACGAGTACCCTTCGAAGGAGACACGCCTTTCACTATCGGTGTGAAACACAAGAGCGAGAAACCTAAGGATCCCAGAGAGCTCAATGCTCAGCTCCCTGAAGACCTTAGCCGCGTGATACTGAGATGCATGGAAAAAGATAAAGAAAAAAGATATCAGAGTGCAGGTGAGTTGCGTTCTGAACTAACCAATATAGAGAGGGGCATTCCAACCACAGAGAGAGTGGTTTCTAAGAGAAAGCCTCTCACATCAAGGGAGATAACAGTAACATTTGGCTTGAAGAAGCTCTTTATCCCTGCATTAGTTGTTATTGCTCTCGCAATAGCAGCAGTGGTTATCTGGCAGCTTCTCCCCCAAAAGGAAACAGTGCTTGCTCCGAAGATTGAGAACTCCATAGCGGTTATCAGCTTTGAAAACCAGACGGGAGATAAAGCCTATGACTATCTGCAGAAGGCCATTCCTAACCTTTTAATCACTAGCCTTGAACAGACTGGAGATCTTTATGTGGTCACCTGGGAGAGGATGCGCGACCTCCTCAAACAAATAGGAAGGAAGGATGAGGAGATTGTTGATAGAGATTTAGGCTTTAAGCTATGTCGCAGGGAAGGCGTCGAAGCCATTGTCTTGGGTAGTTTTATCAAAGCTGAGAATATATTCGCTACAGATGTGAAGGTTTTGGATGTGGAGACAAAAAGGCTATTGAAGAGTGCCAGCTCAAGGGGAGAAGGAGTTGACAGCATTTTACAAACACAAATTGATGAGCTGAGCAAAGAGATATCTGAAGGTATGGGCATTGCCAGGCAAAAAATCGAACCTGTAAAAGTGCCTATAGCTGATGTGACAACAACTTCAATGGATGCCTACAACTATTTTTTAAGAGGAAGAGATGATCTTGAAAAATTCTATTTTGATAGTGCCCGGCAATTTCTTGAGAAGGCTGTAGAGCTCGACCCGACATTTGCTGTAGCCTACCTCCACCTTGCCTGGGCATACGGTGCATTAGAGAATACAAAGGCAAGAAACGAAGCCTACGAGAAAGCCAAAACATTTTCGGCAAAATCAACTGATAAGGAGAGGCTTTTAATCGAAGCAACATATGCCAGAGCTATTGAGAGAGACCCAGAAAAAAGATTCCGTCTCCTCAAACAGATAGCTAATAAATATCCAAAAGAGAAGAGAATTCACTGTGATTTGGGTTCTTATTACCAGGGCAAAAACATGTTCGATCAGGCAATCGAAGAGTACAAAGAAGCATTGAGACTTGATCCCAACCACGGATATGCCATTAATCAAATTGCCTACACTTACGCGGATATAGGGGATTTTGAGAAGGCGATCGAATATTTTAAGAGGTATGCATCTGTTTCCCCCGGGGATGCCAACCCAATCGACTCCTTGGCCGAGCTCTATTTCCGAATGGGAAGGATTGAGGAGGCGATAGCAAAATACAAGGAAGCCTTAGAAATAAAGCCTGATTTTTATATGCCTGCTTGGTCCATCGGATACATCCATGCTTTAAGGGAAAATTACCCCGAGGCAACGATATGGTTCGATAAATATATTACTTTAGCCCCATCTCCAGGCATAAAAGCAGGAGGGCTTGTGTGGAGAGGCTTCTATCATTACCTGCTGGGCAGTCTTGACAGGGCCCTCAGCGACCTTCGCTTGGCATCAGACCTCTCGGAAAGGGCGGGAAATAAGTATTGGAAAGGCCTTGCAGAATGGGTAAAAGGATGGATTCATTTTGACAGAGAAGAATATGAACTCACCAGGAATTGCTTCAAAAACTGGTATGATTATTTTATTAAAATCAATCCAGCACTAAAACCATTTCTTACAGTATTGCGCAACTCGGATATCGGGTTAGTGGACCTGAAGCAAGGACGAAATGAATCCGCAATGTCCAAACTTGCTGAAGTGAAGTCCACTTTACCAAAGGTAAGCCATGGTCTTAAAGATTGGTCATTATTCTATTACAGTATACTCACCGCAGAAGCGCTGCTTGTAGAAGGCTCCTTTGAAAAAGCCATCGAGGTCTGTGAGAAAGCACCGCCTTATGCAGCACCGGCCGGGATGCAAATTAATGTATTTCTACGCTATAACCTACCCTCCCTTAAGGATGCATTAGCCCGGGCCTACCTGAAAAAGGGAGATATAGACAAAGCCATTGCAGAATACGAGC
>JAPVWE010000200.1 GCA_028572035.1 Desulfobacteraceae bacterium
AGGGCGGGCTTGAACGTTGAACCGCTCAACCCAGGTAAAGCTGTGTTATCAGTTTTCAAGACCTAACCAATAACCATGGCCAGTAAGAAATCTTCGTCTCTGCCGAATTCTGAATCCTGTGTCAATGATCAAGGTAATTCCCCACCCCCGGGCCCTCTGTTTACCCCGCCTGTCGGAGCGAAGTGGAGATCCCGCTGTCGGGGCCCCGTTTACCCCGTGAAATGTTTACCCCGTGAAATGCGCAGCATATTTCACTGGGGCGCTTTGCCCTCTGCGCTCTGCTTGCCCCGTAGGTCCGGAAGATCCTACTGGGGCCCTTTCCTTTCCCCCTTTGAGCTATGAGCTGTTAGCTATCAACTAAGTTGCGCCTTGCCCTTTGCGCTTTGCCCTCTTATCTTTTAGTATACACCAGACTTACAATTCAGTTCACACCACCCACCAATGTCTTTGTCATTTAGACTTTGACATTCATTTGGCCTTTAGCCTTTGGCATTTGACATTTCATTCTCTTCTCTCCTGCCCTACACCCTATCCTTACTATGCCTTTTGCCTCAAGTGAAACGCTCCTTGAGTCCGTAAGGACGCTCCTCAAACAGCCGCAGGCTATGCCCTCTCTACCCCTTTTCAGTTGTCAAGATCAAAGATTTGACCCCCGAGCGCATACTAAGGGTTTAGAAATACTTAATTACTTATGTTTACCCCGTGCAATGCTTTTAGCTTTCTATTGCACTGGGGCCTGACCCCATTGATTAGTTGGTCTCTATATTGCGCTTTTCGCCTTTAGAAAGGACAATATAAGCCCAATATCCACACGATTTTTGGCATCATTTCATGTAATATCAACCACTTAGCGTGGCCCGACCCCAATCCGCAATCCGCAATCCGTAATTTATGGATGTCCTGCTTTTCAAGGTAAATTCCTTTTGAAAAGAACAGAGCACTTAGGGAAGAGTTGAAAATAACCTAAATGTGAAAGAACGTCCCCCATTACTCAGCTTTGAGCTATTTGACCGACTCCTGTCCCATTCCCCTGTTTATATAATGATTCTTCGTTGACACGAAACTGAATTGAAGGTAATGTTTAGAAAAAAAGACATATAACGGAGGGGAATAATATGCCAACTATCCCGATTCAATGTCCAGATTCAGTGCTGATTTCGCTGAAAGAGACTCCTGAAAAGTTTGCCAAGGAGGCCACGAAGGTATTAGCCGTCAAGCTTTACGAGATGGGAAAGCTTTCTTCAGGGAGGGCAGCAGAATTTGCAGGAGTGTCAAGGGTTAGCTTTTTGCAGTCTTTGGGCAAATATGGGGCTCCCATCTTTGATCTGACAAAAGAGGAGTTAGAAAGAGACCTCAAAAATGCCTGAAATTAACATTGTAAATACTTCTCCTTTATTTTATCTTCATCGACTGGGACTCTTGGAACTATTGAAAAAACTTTACGGTCATATTACCGTTCCTGAGGCCGTGAAAAAGGAGTTAAAAGAAGGACAGGCTCAGGGCGAAGATGTCCCTCAGCTGGAAAATTATACATGGGTTGAAATAAGAAGCGTTAGCACGCCAAGGTATTTACAACTGATTGCTGATTTGGGCCCGGGTGAATCAGAGGTATTGGCTCTTGCTACGAATCATCCTTCGGCTCTTGTGATTCTGGATGACAAGTTGGCCAGGCGTATTGCGGAAATGCAAGGGTTTCGGCTAACAGGAACCACAGGTGTCCTTCTTCGAGCCAAACAAAAAGGCCTCGTGCCTGCATTGAAACCCGTCATTGAAAAACTCATTGATCTTGACTTTCGCTTGAAACCGGACTTGGTTAAGGCAACCTTAGAACTTGCCGGCGAAGCTTGATTTCTTGATAGTTCGTTGTGTAATTATTGTCTTGCCACAGACGCTATTAGTATAATAGGTCCATTTGTCAAGACGAAAGATTTGACCCCCACTCTCATTAACCGTTTTGTGTGTGCCGAATTACAGAGGTGAAATACAGATTACTGGCAGAGAAGTGATAAGGTTCAGACTCTTAATACCTCTAAGACTCGGAGGGCAAGGTAGTCCTTCAGCCTTCCATCTCCTGATTAGTTATTTATATAATTATGGACGTCCCCTAGATTTCAGTTATGTGAAGTTATTTAGTTATTTAAGGACGTCCCTCTTATCAGCAGCCCTTGCTGAAGGATGGTTACCCAGGAAGTCTGCAATGAGGGGAGAAACCTTGTTATACAGGGCAATAGAACTGATTGACAACAATTCAACGATGGAGTATCTTTACTTTTGGGTAAGGATTTCTTAATTATACTCAGAAATTGGGAGGAGAAAATATGATAACAGGCACAATATCTTCAAAAGGCCAGGTCACTATTCCTAAAGAAATCAGGGAATTTCTCAAGGTGGAGCCTTCAGAAAAGATCATTTTCATCCCTCTTGAGGAGGGCAAGGTACTGATTACCAATAAGGAAAATCCCGTAAGTGCTCTTTTCGGAATGCTCAGGCACCGGAGACTAGCGCGGCCTGCATCGTTAAAAGAAATGGATTCAGCAATACGGAAAAGGCGTACACAAAGGAAACTGTGATGATTGCCTTTGATACTAACGCTCTGGTGCGAATGCTGATTGAAGACAACAAAAACCAAGCGAGGGCGGTTCAAGGAGTTGTGTTATTCGCCCAAAAAAACTCTCTTCAAATAATCATTTTATCGGAAGTTCTGATTGAGACAGTTTGGGTTCTTGAAACGGTTTATCAATGCACAAGAAATGAGGTCTCCCAGTTCCTGGAAAGCCTGATTTCTACATCAACGTTTAGGTTTCCAGATTCACCTATCATTCGCAAGGCAATTCAGCAATATAAGAGGGAGGGAGATTTTGCAGACCTAATAATCGTGGGTCAGGCAAGGAAACAGCAGGCAAAAAAATTCTTCAGTTTTGACAAGAAACTTCAGAAGTTATTTCCTGATTATGTAATCGAAAACCCCGCGAAAGCCACATTCCAGCCTTTGTCCTAATTGCTGGATTCTGCCTTCTTTCACCTTTGAGCTATAAGCTATAGGCTGATTTGTCTTTAGCCTCAAGCCCGTTTACCCCGCTTGTCGGAGCGAAGTACAGATCCCGCCATCGGGGCCCAACCTGCCCAATTAAATGATTTGGGTTTTATATTTAATCGGGGTGGAATCTATTTTGTAGTTATTCCATCGGGGTGAAATCCGAAGG
>JAPVWE010000201.1 GCA_028572035.1 Desulfobacteraceae bacterium
TTATGCAGACATCGTCAAATGGTTGAGTTGTTGGGGCCAACCCCTTGTGGGTTGCCGAGAAATATCTATTACGAAGGAATGCCCTTGTATCTTAACCACTCAACTAGTTTCTAATTAACGAAGTCTATCATGAGATGATAAGGTATGGTTTTTCTAATTCTGGAGCCACTTAAGGTAGGCATCAATAAATATATCGATATCCCCGTTCATTACCCTTTCAGTATCTCCAACTTCAAGGTTTGTCCTGTGATCTTTTACGAGCTGGTAGGGGTTGAACGTATAAGACCTTATTTGATTTCCCCATGCTATCTCTTTCTGGGATTCGTGTCTGAGCTGTTTCTCTCTGTTTTGTTTCTCTTTTTCCAATGCATAGAGCCGTGCCTTGAGAATCTTTAGGGCCATTTCCTTATTTCGGTGCTGAGATTTTTCATCCTGGCACTGGGCGACTATATTGGTTGGTAAGTGGGTAATCCTCACGGCAGAGCTGGTCTTATTAACATGCTGTCCACCCGGGCCGCTAGCCCTAAAGGCTTCCACCCTAATATCCCTTTCATTAATATCTATTGTTATGTCATCTTCGATCTCTGGCAGGATAGACACCGATGCAAAGGAAGTATGTCTTCGCCCGTTGGCATCAAAAGGGGAAATTCGGACCATCCGGTGAACGCCATGCTCCGATTTCAGGTAACCATATGCATAAGGTCCACTTACAGTAAAGGCAACGTTTTTTGTCCCCGCCTCATCTCCAGCCAGGTGATCAACAATCTTGGTTTTCATCTTTCTGGACTCGGCCCACTTGAGATAAAGCCTGAGTAGCATCTCCACCCAATCTTGGGCCTCTGTTCCCCCTGCGCCTGCATTTATTGCCACAATTGCATTTCTTTTATCATCTTTATCTCCGAGCAGTGTCTGAAGTTCGTGCCTTTTTATCTCTTTTTCCAGCTCAAGAAGGTCTTTTCTTAATTCGGCAATGGAATTCTCGTCGTTTTCCTCCTGGGCCAATTTGGTCAAGATATCGATCTCTTCCAACTCGGTCTTGTACCTGTGCCACTCCTCTGATTGGTTACTGAGCAAGGCTCTCTCCTGGCTTAGTTTGGTTGCTTCATGATGATTATTTTGCCAGAAGTCCGTTTTGGATAATATCTTTTCTATTTTTTTTAATCTCTCTTCACCCTTAGTGAGGTCAAAGATGCTCCCATAGATCGTCTAGTTTTCTATTCAGGGAGTCTATTTTTTCTGTTGTGTCTGTGTCATACATGATTTTGTCCCCCACTTTTTTGTTAGTATCCAGAAAAATCTAATAATCGTTGCTAATAATAGTATTATAGCAAAAATATCACCGAATTGTGAATAAAATGTTTTGTTGTGCCTTATATTTATTTCCTTTTGTAAGACATCTGTCACAAACAGCCCACTCTTATCTACTATCCTGCCATCTGCGAGTATAAAAGCGCTAATCCCGGTGTTTGCAGCCCTTGCCATGGGTAAACCATTTTCTACGCACCTGAACACAGCCATGCTCAGATGTTGATAGGGAGCGCTGGTATGGCCAAACCATGCATCATTAGTTATGTTTACCAAGAGCTCAGCCCCCTGGATAGCGAGCTTTCGAGAGATATCAGCAAAGATTGCCTCAAAGCAGATTAATACCCCTATATCAAGATCTGGGGCATTTATTGGTTTAACCCTCTTACCAGGGGAGAAGTCTCCTGCTGCCGGAACTATGCGATGTACAAACGGGATGTATTTCTTGAGCGGAACATATTCCCCAAAGGGGACAAGATGGACCTTGTCATACCGACCAAGTTCCCTATCTTCAGATATTATGTATGCCCTGTTGTAATAGTGGATGGTGCCTTTATCCCTTAAATATGCAGGGGAACCGAAGAGGATATTTGAATTGGCTATTTTGGCGGTCTTAAAGACCTCCTTGGAAAGGTAAGATTTATCTTGGAAAAAAAGTGGAACGGCAGTTTCAGGCCAGATGATAATTCGAGGCCTAAAATCTAGTGATTTTTCCGATAGCTCTCTATAAATATCCAATGTCTTTTCCTGAAAATCAGGGTTCCATTTTATGGATTGATCAATATTTCCTTGGACAATGACCGTCCTGAGTCCCTTTCCTTTTGAGTCCATATCTGCTTTTTCTTTCAAATTATGGTAGCCATATACAAGGATAAATCCTATCAGAAGACAGGTGAGAGCTACTTCTATTCCTATAACCCGTAAGGGGTGTCCGTTGTGTTTGTTATGTTCATAATCAGTAACTCGTGACTCGTAACCTATCCTGTACCCCAAGATCTTTTTCTTAATTACTGGAGAGGCTACACTATATATTACAAGATTTATCAGAACAATAACAAATGATATACTGTAGACACCGGCCATATCCGATATTTGTATCAGCGGCAACCTGGAATATTGGCTGTATCCCAAAAGGCACCAGGGGAACCCAGTCATGATATGAGCTCTTGCATATTCCAGTGCAACCCAGATACTGGCTCCCCAGAAGGAAGAGAGTCTATTCTTTTTAAAACTTACCAGGATAAAGGCAAAAATGGCAATATATAGTGCCAGATACAAGGAGAGAAGAAGCAAAGTGGCCAGGCTGAAGATAAGATTGATATTACCATAATGGGAGAGTACCACCACTATCCAGTAGATTAGGGTCAAGTAGTGGGAAAGACCGGCGAAAAGCCCCAATTTTAGCGCAACTAATGGAGATTTATCCCCAATGCTCATGAGAAGAGGAATTAGAGATATCCATGCTATCCAATCAAGATTGATGGGGGAGAAACTGGCAGTCAGCATAAGGCCTGAAAGCCCTGCTAACCCTGCATCTTTTAAACTAATCCTGTTCATTTAAGGCAGCGTTTGAAATTTTCCTTTCCATCAACACAATTGGAGCAATGAAATAATGGGTCTTAGAGTATCTTACCTGGGTTGAGCGGTTCAACGTTCAAGCCCGCCGGAGGCGGGCAAGCCCTGTCGAAGATCCCGCTGGGCGGGGAACCTAGAACCGATCAGTTTAGGTCTTAGTGTTTTCATCTTCTACATTGCTCCAATACTCCATTACTCCATCATTCGTTCTCTTGGGCGAATTGACCCTCTTTTTATACATGAAATTATAGATTTTCAAAATCTATAATATTTGGCGGATGATA
>JAPVWE010000202.1 GCA_028572035.1 Desulfobacteraceae bacterium
CGAGAAGACGGGATTGAGCCTTAGTTTTCTAAGTCAAGTCGAAAGAGGTATCATTAATCCATCAATTATTTCTCTTCGAAAGATTGCTCTTACATTAGGTGCAACCTTAAGTTCGTTTTTTGATGAATCCGAATCAACCAAGGGGCCAGTGGTGAAGAAGGAAGAAAGGAGAGTTTTAGTGAATACGGATTCTCGATTAATTTATCAACTGCTATCCTCTGATAACAACCGTCGCATTGAATTTCTGCTTAGCAGATTAGAGATTGGATCCGCTAGTGCCGAATCTCCTATGGCCCATAAAGGAGATGAAGCCGGTCTTATACTTCAGGGAGAATGCCTGTTTGAACTTGGAGAAGATAAATATGACCTGAAAGAAGGAGACTCTATATATATTGTCGAAAACATACCACATAGGTTCATAAATACGGGTAACATACCTTTGATCATAGTCTCGGCGATATCGCCCCCTGGTTTCTGAAGGAAAGGAGGAAACACCTATGGCTGATGCAAAAAGAGGTGACTTAGCTCAGATCCATAAAATCGTCTTAGAGCCGGATCAGAGACCCGATAATCTTCCTTCTTGCACCAAGTCCGTACCTTATGAATGCTGGATTAAGGGTTTTCTTATAGATGAAAATGCAAATGTGGGGGACGAGGTTAAAATCACAACATTTATCGGTAGAGAGCTCTCGGGAATCCTTTATCAGGTTAGTCCCATTTATGATCATAATTTTGGAGAACCACAAAAGGAACTTGTATCAATTGGTAATGAAGTCAGGAAGCAGTTAGAAAAAAGTTAAGGAATTATAAGGGTCAGAACACATGGATAATAGTTACCATGCAGTCATGTCAAGGAAGAAAGAAATTTTAAAGAGAGCAACAGGTATTGACTATGATAAGTTTGAGATATCTCCTATTACTTTTGATTACGAAGGACTTATGAATTCCTGCGAATATTCTTTGGAAGATGTGCAGAGAATATTACAAGAAACCGGGGTCGGTAACACTCCATTAGTGGAATTAAAGAATCTAACCGAGCTTGTCCGATCAATTTCACTACCTGGAAGAGGCGGACGGATTTTTATCAAGGATGAGGCAGCTAATCCAAGTGGAAGCTTTAAGGATCGTCGAGCAGCTTTATCTATCTTTCATGCTAAAAAGCTAGGATACAAAGGGGTGGTGGCCGCCAGTTCAGGAAACTACGGAGCTGCGGTAGCCTCCCAGGCTGCCAAACGTGGCTTGAAGGCTATTATTCTTCAAGAGGTATACGACAGCAGGAAGGTAGGGCAACCAGAGATACTTGAAAAAACAAGGGCTTGTGAGGCCTACGGAGCGGAGGTTTGGCAGTTAACCGTAGGTCCGGAGCTTTTCTATATTATGCTTCGAGTTTTGGAAGAAACGGAGTTTTTCAGTGCTTCGCTCTATGTCCCTACGAGCGTAGGGGGTATTGATACCCTAGGGTACGAGTTGGGTGAGCAGGTTTTTCAAAAAGAAGGGCGATTTCCTGACATGGCAATCATTACCCATGCCGGAGGAGGTAATGTTACAGGGACGGCCCGTGGATTGAAGAAGGCGGGGAGCCATAACACCATTGTTGTAGGGGTCTCTGTGGATCTCCAAGGGCTTCATATGGCTAGTGATATTGATTTCAATCGAAAGTCTTTTACAACTGGCCATACGGGTTTTGGGATACCTTTTCTCACGTGGCCTGATAGAACAGATGTACCAAGAAACTGTGCTCGTGGCCTTAGGTATTTAGATCGTTATTTATCAGTAACCCAAGGAGAGGTTTTTTATACAACGGAACTGCTGGCAAAGCTCGAAGGTATAGAAAGAGGTCCTGCTGGAAACACCTCATTAGCTGCCGCTATCTCTCTGGCCAGGGAATTGGACAGAGATCAGATCCTGGTGGTTCAGGAAACAGAATACACCGCTGCTGGAAAGCTGCCCTCTTCTCAACTGACCTTTGCGAAAGAGAACGGTATTGAGGTTAGACGTGGAGATCCCAAGGAGAATATTCCTGGTAAAGTGATTGTCATTCCCGAAAGGGTTGATCAAATTGAAGTTGAAGACATCGATATGGAGAAGATCCGTCACTCTTATATTGAAAGAGCTATGAAGATGACAGAGAGCTATGTGCCAACACAGGAAGATATTCAGTTTCTCGCTGAAGATTCAAAAACCTCGTTCGATTATGTCCGTGAGACCCTAGAGTCATTGAACATCAAGACAGCGAATTCAGCCTCGCGTCTTGTTCGAGGAAGGGAGGCATAATGTATTCTCTTTTGATTAAGAATGCGAAGATCGTGGATGGCACAGGAAATCCGTGGTTTTATGCTGACCTCGCTATGAAGGGGGAAAAAATTGTAAGAATCGGTAGCGTAAAAGAGGAGGAATCAGAAAAGACTATCGATGCCAAGAGCTTTGTTGTATGTCCGGGTTTTATTGATCAACACTCCCATGCTGATCTGGTCTTGGCCAGTGCCCAACAGCTCAAATGCTTGGAAGGAAGAATTCGACAGGGAATCACCACAGAGATGCTAGGCAACTGTGGAATATCGGTAGCGCCTATTTCTCAAGAGTCAAAGGACTTGATGAAAGCCTTTACAGAGTGGATGGCACCCGGGGACCTACCATGGGATTGGGAAAGCGTGGCTGACTATTTCTCGCTATTAGAGCAGAAAGGCGTGCCTATCAACGTGGGGACACTCACAGGACACGGCGCTGTTCGAGCCATTGCCATGGGATTTCGCAGTGGACGGCCATCCAGTGGCGAGTTAGAAGTGATGAAAAAACATCTCGCTGACACCCTTGAACAGGGATCCTTTGGTATGTCCATGGGATTAATTTATGCGCCAGGGATGTATGCAGATACGAGAGAGCTCATAGAAATGGCTAATGTCGTTAAAGAATACGATGGACTCGTAACCAGCCATGTCAGGGGCTCCAGCGAGACCAATCTTTTCGCTGAAAGGGAACTCATCAGAATTGGGGAAGAGTCCGGGTGCCGCGTTCATCGGTCACACAACGAGGCTGTAGGACTGGAACACTGGGATAAGATCGAGAAATCACTTCAAATGGAGGAAGAAGCCAGAAAACGAGGCATTGACATAGCCTATGACATGTTCCCCTATCCGGCGGC
>JAPVWE010000203.1 GCA_028572035.1 Desulfobacteraceae bacterium
GATAATCGCTATCCCATTGAATCCCCCATTCCTCACAAGGAGGTTGCTTCCGTGCCCTATAATCAAATAGGCAATCCCCTCATCCATCAGAAAGGCCATCATCTCCTTTAATTCCTCCAGATCCCTGGCCCTGTACATGGCATCAACATTCCCCCCAACCCTGAATGTTGTGTACTGACTCATCGGGACATCAAAAGAGACGGACTCACCCCCGATCTCTCTCATTCTTTTCTCGATGGTAGCATCCAATTTTAAGTGCCTATAGTGAGCTAAAGTTGATAAGTGCCTAAAGTTAAAAGCCGTTCACCGTTATCCGTTGACGGTTGTTGTGCTTACTGCTTACTGCCTACTGCCTACTCTAGTTCCTCAATTCCTAAATTCCTAAATTCGCTTCAACAACTCTGTTCCAACAACGTGTATGTCGCCGGCACCAAGAGTTAAAACCAAATCACCAAGCCTCATCTCATTGAGAAGAAGAGATATAATATCCTCTTTGCTGGGGCAAAAATGAACTCCCCTGTGGCCGTGATCCCTTATCCCCTGATAAAGGGACCTGCTGTCCACACCCGGTATAGGCTCTTCCCCTGCCCCATAGAGAGTGCTAATGATCAGAAGATCTGCCTGATTAAAAGAGGTAACAAATTTATCATACAAATCTCTTGTTCGGGTATACCGGTGAGGTTGAAAAACAACCACCAATCTCCGATCGGGCCAGCATTCTTTAGCTGCGCTGAGGGTTGCTAATATCTCTGTAGGATGATGACCGTAATCATCCAAGAATAGTACGCCATCTCTTTCATCTTTTATCTCAAAGCGCCTTTTAAGCACCCCGAGATCCTTGAGCCCCTCCCTGATGCATTCAAAATCAAGATCCAGCTCCAGCCCTACCCCTACTGCTGCCAGGGCATTCAACACATTATGGTCTCCGGGGATGGAGATAGTAATTCTACCAACTATCCTGTTCTTAACGGTAACAACAAAACTGGTGTTGAGCCCTTGTTTTGATATCTCGCTGGCCCTTATATCTGATTGAGGATTCAGACCATACGTCAGATAGCTCTTAGTAAGTTTGGGAATCAATCCCTGAACCTCTTTATCATCCACGCAGATGATGGCCCTCCCGTAAAAAGGGATCCTGTTGATAAAATCAACAAAGGTTTTCCTGAGATTATCCATGCTATGATAGAAATCTATATGCTCATAATCTATGTTGGTAACAACGGCCATGCTTGGGGACAGGGCAAGAAAGGACCCATCACTCTCATCTGCCTCAGCCACCAGAAAATCTCCATTCCCCAACCTTGCATTAGAACCTCCCCATATATTCAATCTCCCTCCAATAACAACGGTTGGGTCAAGACCACCCCTGGTCAAGATCGAACCTATCATGTTGGTAGTGGTAGTTTTTCCATGTGCCCCTGCTATAGCTATCCCATATTTAAGTCTCATGAGTTCAGCCAGCATCTCTGCCCTTGGTATCACGGGAATGGTCTTTTCCCTTGCCTCAGCTATCTCCGGGTTATCACCCTTTACTGCTGAAGAGAAAACGACAACATCTGCTCCCTCTACATTTTGGGGACTGTGCCCCAAGAATATCTTTCCACCAAGATTTGAGAGATTGTCTGTTACCTCCGTCCTCTTGATATCTGACCCGCTAACAGAGTAGCCTAAATTAAGGAGGACTTCGGCTATGCCGCTCATTCCAATCCCGCCGATACCTACTAGATGGATATGTCTTGCCTTGCCAAAGATCTTCATTTTCTCCGTTGTCCGTTGTCCGTTGTTTGTTGTCCGTTCTTTGTTGTGTTCACTTTAGGCACTTCTTATCAGTTCCATCAACTGGTCAACTATGATTTCCCTTGCCCTCGGTCTGCCTGCCTTCAAGGCAAGAGATGACATCCTTTTAAGCTCTTCTCTGTTCTCCATATACCTTTTAACCTTCGTGGCCAGGTTGGTGCCCTTCAGATCACTTTCCAGAATCATATCTGCCCCTCCGACTGCCACCAAGGCCTCGGCATTAATGTCCTGGTGCTTATGAGCTGCATAGGGGAAAGGTATAAGGATAGATGGCTTTCCCAAGGCGGCCAGTTCAGCAATCGTCGTTGCACCTGCCCGACAGATAACCAGATCAGCCCTTCCGTATGCCGAGGCCATATCCTCTATGAAGGCCTTTACCTCTCCATCAAGCCCAAGGCTATGATAATCATCAATCACCGTTTGTAGATCCTCCTCACCTGTCTGATGGATTACAAAAGGAAGGAGACCTGCTGCCTTCAATTCCTTAAGAGCAGCTACGACCGCCCTGTTTATTGCCCTGGCTCCCTGACTTCCGCCCATAACCAGGATAACAAATCCCTGATCAACCCTCCTGGGAAATGGTTTTAGGTGCAAAAGCTCATCCCTTATCGGATTTCCACTTAAAAATAGATTCCCCCTTTTGAAATACCTCCTGCTTTCCTCAAAGGATATAAAGACCTTTTTAGCCAGGGGAGCCAAGATCCTGTTTGTCAGCCCTGGAAAAGAATTCTGCTCATGTATAGCTGTCGGTATTCCAAGAAGCCAGGCAACCAAGCACACGGGTCCAGATGAATAACCACCTACACCAACTATAAGATGGGGTCTAACATCCCTGATTATGCCAAACGACTGAATGGAGCTTATTAGCACCTTAGAAAGGGCCCTTATCCTTGTCAAAAAACCCTTACCCAGCATGCCTTCAACATCAATCGATCTGGCCTCAAATCCCGCCCCTGAAAGGATATCTCGCTCCAGCTTTCTTTTACCAACCACAAAAAGGATGTGTATTTCATCAAGCCTTTTCTCCAGCTCCCTGGCAATTGTTATCCCTGGGAATAGATGACCACCTGTGCCTCCACCTGCAATTATTATTCGTTGCTCGTTTCTCGTTGCTCGTTTCTCGTTGCTGCCTGCCCGCAACGCTCTCGCTTGCGAGGCGGGCGGGGTTGCTGGTTGCGCGTTACTGCCTACTGCCCACTGCCCATTGCCCACTCCCATTGCCTACTGCCTACTGCCCACTGCCCACTGCCCACTTGAAGCCTCCAGGGACCTTTTTGATATATTCATCAATATCCCCATACCTGTAAGGCTAACAATGAGAGAAGATCCGCCATAACTTATAAA
>JAPVWE010000204.1 GCA_028572035.1 Desulfobacteraceae bacterium
TAACATCTGTTGAGCATTCTTACCATCAAGATTAACGGTTGTCTTGGGGATCATAGTTATCTCTGCCAGGATATATTTGAGTCCGGCATTGTCAATGGCAGTTTTTACTTGCTCGAAAGAGGAAGGTTCAGTAATCACCTCAAGCTCTTTTTCATCTTCTTTGATGTCCTCAGCCCCAGCCTCCAGGGCAAGTTCAAACAACCTTTCCTCATCTATCTCATCTTTTAGAAACACGATAAGACCCTGCTGAGAAAACATCCAGGCTAGGCAACCTGCCGCCCCCAGGCCACCTCCGTATCTCTCAAATAGGTGTCTCACGTCCGCCACAGTCCTATTTTTGTTATCAGTCAATACCTCGACCAAAACAGCTACGCCTCCTGGGCCATATCCTTCATATGTAACCTCTTCATAGTTGGAACCTTCTAATTCCCCAGTTCCTTTCTTTATAGCCCTGTCAATGTTATCCCTGGGCATATTTTCTGCCTTGCCTGCGGCTATAGCTGTCCTCAACCTTGAGTTGGAATCCGGATCCTTTCCGCCCAGCCTTGTAGCAACGGTAATCTCCTTGATAAGCTTGCTAAAGACCTTTCCCCGCTTAGCATCAACTACCCCCTTTTTGTGCTTTATGGAGGCCCATTTTGAGTGTCCAGACATGTATTACTCCCTTTTCTTGGTTAAGTCGTTAAATTGTTAAGTTGTTAAATTGTTCTCCTATCAAACACTCGACTACTCAACTATTTAACCAATTGACATCTTATACTCAAACCTTCGTTAGATTTCTTACCATAATTACCTTTTTTTTGCCATATCAATTTAAGCATATTTTTAAAGAGTTGAATTTTGCAAAATTTTTAAATCCTTGCCAAGTTCTACATTTGACTTTATTATATCAAGTTAAATTGGACGCAGATTTTCGCAGATACACGCAGATATTAATAATCTTTATATTCTTGATGGCTTCGTAAAAAGTCGCCGGTGCTGTCATTGCGAGCGTAGCGAAGCAATCTCATTGGCTGTAACTGCTTGAAATCAGGAGATTGCTTCGTCACTTCGCTCCTCGCAATGACCGGTGAAAAGACTTTTTACGAGACCATCATTCTTAATCCAAAAAATCTGCGTTCATCTGCGTCCAAAAAGGTAATTCCTATACAATCAAGGTGGAGGAAGATGAAAAAAAGCTCGAGCTTAATCAAGCAGGCCAGAGAGGTATTACAGATTGAGGCCCAAGGGATCCTTGATTTGATTGAAAGGATAGGGCCGGAATTTGAGCAAGCCGTGGAGATAATTCTCAATAGCAAAGGAAGGGTAATCCTCACCGGTATTGGGAAATCGGGTATGGTCGGCAGAAAGATCACTGCAACCCTTAACAGCACCGGCACCCCTTCACTCTTTCTACACCCTACGGAGGCAGTCCATGGTGATTTGGGTGTGGTTACGGCTGATGATATCGTTGTAGCTATTTCTAACAGCGGCTATACAAAGGAGTTAACCACTATTTTGCCTACCCTAAAGAGCCTTGGTACAAAGGTTATTGTCTTTAGTGGGGATCCAGAATCGCCACTGGCCAAAGAGAGTCATCTGTTTATAGATGTAGGAGTTGAAAGAGAGGCATGTCCCCTGGGTTTAGCGCCTACGACCAGCACAACTGCTGCCCTGGCCATGGGTGATGCCTTAGCTGTGGTTCTTATAAACCGCAGGCATTTTAACAGAAGAGATTTTAAAAGGTTTCATCCAGGAGGTAGTTTGGGAGGTAGGCTTTCATTGAAGATTAAGGATGTCATGTTGACAAGAGATCAGATACCGCTGGTTCTTAAAGATCAAACAGTAGAGGAGACCATTGCTGAAATCGACAGGAAAAAATTGGGCGTATCCCTTGTTGTGGATGATGGCCTTATTTTACTTGGTATTGTTACGGATGGTGATATCAGACGTTCTCTTCTAAAATTGAGAGACATCATGGGGTTAAGGGTAGAGAAAATAATGTCAACATCTCCCAAGACGATTGATGAGGAGAAAAAGGTAGCCGAAGCTGTAGACCTAATGGAACACAATGCCATTACCGTGTTGCCCATAGTTGATAGGGTGAGAAGAGTTAAAGGCATTGTCCATTTACATGGACTCTTGGGAGGAAAGGAATTCAGATTAAATGGAAGCTATAAAATCACCTAAGGGGTTGATAGTTGATCTCATTACCCCCCTTAATGATAAGGGAGGTATTGATGTTGAGGGTTTGGACTCTCTCTTAAAGGAGGTTCTGCCTTATGCCGATGCGATACTCCTGGCAGGTCCCCAGATGGGAGAAGGCAGGGGTCTTGGTGTAAAGTTGAAAATAGATCTCCTTGAAAAGGCTACTACCTTTATTCAGGGTAAAACCCCGATCTTTTTTTGGGTAAGTGAAGATTCGGCAGAAGGCACTAAAAGCGCCCTTTCCCGCCTTGAAGATCTACTGGACTCATGCAGTTATAGAGGTATGATTTCTTGGCTTGACTCCCCACTTTTTTATCATAGCAACAGGGGCCTGTATGACCATTATGAGGATCTCACCTCGAAGACAGGGCATCCTTTTGTACTCTACAACGATCCAGGGCTGATTAAGCTCTTAGAAAGGCCTTTAAAGAGGTGCAACATCCGGACGAATATCCTTAATAATTTAAGCAGAATAGAGACAATTAAGGCATTAGTCTTTAGGGGTTCACTTACCAGGGCAAACAATTACCAGAAGGCCCTCAATCATAGGCCGGATTTCAGGGTCTATGATGGCGATGAAACCAGGTTTCTGGAGCACCCAAGTCTGAGTGGCGTGCTTTCCATAGGGGCAAATGTAGTGCCAAGAATCTGGAGCCAGGTAACCAGGGCATCGCTGGGGATGCTAAAAGAAGACAGGGAGAGTCCTGATTATTTGGATGAAATCTGGGGGATGGGTAAATTGCTCAAAGATCTTATGCAGATTTACAACCCAAATCCTGTGTGGATAATTAAAAAGGCCCTTTTTGATCTCAAAATCATCGGGTCCCATGCCTGTACACCTGTAACCGAGCCTTTTAAGGAAGAAAACAGCCCTCTTGCCGAGCTTATCTCAAGGCATCATATGGAGTAATTTAAC
>JAPVWE010000205.1 GCA_028572035.1 Desulfobacteraceae bacterium
ACTTGGCCTATATACTTCACAGGCTCACTCAATCCCGTCGCACCTCCCGATCCCGTCCCGGTCTCGGGACGGGGAGGGCGGGCTTTAGTCACTTTAGGCACTTAAATCGCTTCATCTCTCTTTGAAGAACATTCTTACCGGGATAAGGTGTAAGCCAAATTGTTCTCTAAACTGGTTTGCAAGGTATTTCTCGTAGGAAGCGTGAATACTGTCCCGCCTGTTAACAAAGATAGCAAAAGTAGGTGGATGAACCGAGACCTGAGTGGCATAAAAAAACTTAGGCCTCCTCCCACCAACAAGTGGTGGAGCATGTTTTCTGACTATAGTCTCTAACACCCTGTTAACAGCAGGTGTTGGCACACGAGAATCATATTGTGCCCAGACTTTATCAATAAGCTTGAACAATTTCTTAACCCTCACTCCAGTAAGGGCTGAGATATTTGCTGTGGGCACAAAAGAGACAAATCCTAACTGCCTGTCAACAGAATCCTCCAAGGATTTGATTAAAGAGGGATTATTTTTGATAAGGTCCCATTTATTAAAGGCTATAATCATGCCGCGGCCCCTCTCAAGTGCATATCCGCAGATTCTTGCATCCTGGTCATATACACCTGCTTGAGATTCGAGTAAAATAACGGAGATATGGCACCTGTTAATCGCCTTTAATGCTTTAATTATCGAGAATTTTTCAATTTTTTCCTTAACCCGACCCCTTCTTCTGATCCCTGCGGTATCTATTAATAGATAGGATTTCCCCCCTCTTTCAAAGGATATGTCCACAGAGTCTCTGGTAGTCCCTGGCAGCTCACTGACAACTAATCTCTCAGATCCGATGATCCTATTGATGAGTGAAGATTTCCCAACATTGGGACGGCCAATAATTGCTATCTTTATCCTGCCTTCTTCCTCCGGGAGCTCTTCTATGACAGGGAGATCCCTGATAACCTGCTCCATGAGGGATCCAATCCCGTATCCATGGGCTGAAGATATAGGGAAAACCTTATCCATACCAAGGGAATAGAATTCCAAGCTTAAGTGGTCATGTTCCGGTCCATCAATCTTGTTTACCGCATACAATACCTTTTTCTCGGCTCGCCTGAGAAGCCCGAGCAGCTCGTCATCGCCCAACACAGGGCCAGTCTTCCCATCAAACAAGAGGAGGATCAGATCCGCATCCTCGATAGCCGCCTCCACCTGTTTCTTCACGCCCTCTGATAGTGCTCCCGTGTGAGAAGAGGAGTCAAAGCCGCCCGTGTCAACAAGCACCAAATTCCTGCCATTCCACTTTATAGTGGCGTACAGGCGATCCCTGGTTACACCAGGGATGTCATCAACAAGGGCATCTCTCTTTCTTGTTAAGCGGTTGAAAAGGGTAGATTTACCAACATTGGGGCGACCAACTATGGCGACAATGGGAAGCATCCTGTGGGTTTTATGGGGTCAGGTCTTGACATTTGACACGCTAGCTGATGGGGAAATAAAATAAATAATCTCCCCTAAGATTCATGGCTTTATCATTCAGATTGATTTTCGTGTCAAATGTCAAGACCTGACCCCTCTTTTCATGATTAAGATCTAACCTTTTTTCTTGGCCTATCTTTGGCTGATTTCTTTGGTATAACTATATAGAAGTCATTTCCATTCTCTCTCGGCTTGCAACCTGTGTGTCCTCCGTGGAGTTGGGCTATATTATTAATAAAATGAAGTCCATGACCTGAGCTCCCTGTAGTATTATCTTCAGGGATCCTATAACCATCTTCAAATATCAGGAGTGACTCTTTTGTGGAAATCGGTTTACCTGTGCTAAATAAATTGAATTTAAAGGCATTTCTGATCTCATGAGGTTCCTGGCCTACTACCTCTATGTTGTAAGAGATGTACTTTCGATAGTTGCCATTTTCATCCAAGGCCGGCTGACAATACTTCAGGGCATTGGAGAGAAGGTTGGCAAAGACCTGAGCCATGAGACCAAGATCAATAAATACGGTTAGATCCTTATCTGAAGGTAAATGTGATGGTTCGATTATATCTATCCCTTTATCTGCCAATCTTTTCCTGTAGTGCTCCAGTTCTGGCAGAAATATATCTTTTAGCAGATTGTAAGACCTTCTCTTGAGCACATAGCCTCCGGCCTTGAAATGCTCTCCCCGAAAGAGTGTTTCGATAAAGAGACTTAAATGGTTGAAGTGGCTTTCAAATTCTTCCATCTTTTTTCCCATATCCTGGTGGATACTGCGGAGATTATCAACTGCTTTGATAATCTCTTCCTCTGATGCGTGCCCATGGGCCCCAATCTCAGGGAGGATTGAGCTAAGGCCTTCTAAATTGGAGTGATGTTTGTTCAGGTTCTTTTTCATACTGATCAAAAAGGCCTTATAATACAGATTTGGAGTAATCACATTGTGCTCAATATCTGATACGAGCTGGTTAATAAACCGGATATGTTCTATATTCTGTTCAACAACGAGCTTATTATGCATATTATAACCGACCCTGTTGGCGTACTTCTGGAAAAAGAGAGATTCATGTTCACTCATCCTTTTAACCGGATATATCTCGAGCATGCCTATGATTTGATTATCCAAAAAGAGGGGGGCCTTATCTACTAAGACCTGTTTCCCAATAATAGGAAAGAGAAAAGAGGAGCCTGCTCTATAAGGGCTATCGTGAATGACGACATCTGTCCTGGCCGGCTTAGGAGGATCCAAGAGACCTTCAACGGTGCAACACTGGAGCATCAGAGCCCTATCTTCAGGCCTGATTGTATAGATGCAGCTTTCATAGTCAAAAAAGAAATGTATGACGGCAACTGCTATTCTGTAAAGATTATTCAGGGTAACAAATTCCTGGGCCAAATCAAAGAAGGCAAAGATGGCCATTGTTTCCTTGGTTCTGAACTTATAGGCAGTATAATCCTGCTCCTTCCTCTCTATAAGCTCGAGTGCCTGATGCAGATCGTGAACCAAGGATTCCTCCTCAATTTGGTTAAATCGTTTAGTTGTTGAGTAGTTAAGCAGTTAAATATTTTACCATTCAACCACTCAACTAATAACTCCAATGCCCTTTGTTTTTGCTAAAAGCTAATGGTTGAT
>JAPVWE010000206.1 GCA_028572035.1 Desulfobacteraceae bacterium
AGGAGGGTGGAACATGTTAGATGAGAGGCGCTCTGATATTGATCGACGCTGTGAAAAAGATAGACGCAGAGCATATGATCTTGATTACTTCTTTAACGGAGGCGTCGAGAGAAGGAGTTGGGTGGAGCGAAGATCCCAAGCCGAGCGGAGAGTGGGGTGGATGAGGCTGAACAAGTGGGCCAGTTGGCCCATGAGAGACTTCAAGTATCAACAAATGTAGGGCCTTTATTTTCTCTACCTTCTGTATTGCCATTTTTCCGGAATGGCTCACCATACCTGCATGCCAGTCCAGTATGTCTCGGCACCTTCTGCAACGCTGGTGTCTCCCACACTATCATTTAACACCAAAGGCAGCGTGATCATATCTCCTCCTTTTTAGTCAGAATTTCCATGTATTTCATAGGTTCCGTCCATAGCTTCGCTTTTGTATACTGCTATTTGTTGAAAATTGAAAGCTCAAGATTTTTCAGTATACGGATACAAGTCTATACTTTTTCAGCCCGAAATATTTGATGGGCAGGGGTGAGGTATTTTGTGTCCTCACCCTTTTTTTATAGAAGCTAAGAGTGTTCCAACGTGTTGCACAAAAAATTGTGCACGGATGAACCTTATCTGTGCATTTCTATACCCCTTTTCCTTCATCAGAACTTCCCCCTTAACTCAAATCCTTTATTGATGCATTACAACATGACCGCCTGAAAGTTCCCCTGAAAATTCCATAGAATAAGGATTTCCGCATGCTCCGGGATGAAGTTATTCATCTCAATTCTGCCTATTTTGAAGGAGATGGCACGAAAATTGATTGCCATCTTTAGGTAACAGTGTCGCAAGTACTTTTTGGTGGGTGACTTCCACTTGCTGCCAAAACTCGGAAATATATAGATCAAAATCTACAATTCAAAAAAAGTTAATCAAGAAAGGCAGACTATGAATCCAAAATGCAATCCAGTTTATAAGAAAGGAGATTGGACTGATGATAGATCTATGTAATAACTGCCGTAGAGAAACCGAAGTAGAGATATTCAGTATACCTGAATTCAAGTATGAGAAAATGTCCTCCTGTCCTCGGTATCTAGGTCTTAGGAATGTGAATGTATGTGAGAAATGCAGAAAGCTCTCGGGAGCGCCCATACAGATAGTTGATGGGGAAGTAGCATACAAGAAAGAGCAAGACACAAGCCAGATGGGTTTGCACATGCAATATCGGTTCCTTCACCAGAGAGCTTGATGAAAGGGACGCAAACTTTAGAGAATTTACTATGATTGTTGAAAAATGAAAGCCCGAAATTTTTCAGTTTACCAAAACAAGTCTATACTTTTTGTGCCTGAAAAACATTATAGAACCAAGATAAATCATTCCTAAACTCACCACACTCATTTTCTAGGATTTAAAGGGATTCAGCCAAGACATCACGGCCGCTTCAACTCAAGGAGATAAGGTCTTTTTGCTCCCATACCGTAGATCAATTCAAACAATGAGATTCTCTCTTCTTTGGCCTCTGGAATCGATCCGAGTTTAACAAAGACCGCCTTTCCCTGTCCAAAAACCAGGGTAGGAACCCCAAAGACATCGTATTTTCTCTTGGACTCCATGTGATCTTTTCCCACAGCCTGCCACGTCTCCTTCCTGGCCATGTCTTGTTTAAACCGAACCGTATCGAGACCTGTGTATTTCGCGATATCTCTGAGCACTTTCCGGTCAGCTATATCCTTGCCCTCATCATGTTTGGCCTCAAAGGTAGCCAGATGAAACCTCAGAAATAATGGCTCTCCCTGGTTCTCTGCGGCCTTTGCGGCCACAAGTGCTGGAATGCCTCGACTGGGATAATCCGGGTGTTCCCACATCATGAAATCCGGACTTTCCTCGCTATTCTGCTGATCGAGTGAAAAGGCCTTCCACTGAATGGAGAGACCCCCTGCAACCTCCGACTTGATGCTCTCTAACCAGGTAACCACCCGGTAGGCGTAAGGTCATAAATAGTCATAGAACACTGTCAATTGAATACCCATTTTTTTCCCAACTCCTTTCTTAACCATAACCTAGGCAGTTATTCACCAATATCATATAAAAGCTGCGCTTCTTTCTAAAGCTCCCGATAATATGGTACCATGATATGGGACGTTCGTGCAGAAATTGCTTTGCAATTACCCAGAACTAAGCTCTGTTGTGTTCTCTTAGGAAAATGATGGGGGACGTCCTTAAATAATTCAGTATCTCTCAAGCAGGAGTTGGAGTGGACCTTAACAGATTTGGCTATTGTTCATGAAATGAGGTCCTCACGATTGGATTATGCAGCTGAAAAAGGAGAAGTCATAGCTGAAGACAATGACTAGCAATTGATCAATTCCTTTATTGAATTATTTAAGGTCGGGTAGAAATACGGCGCGCGCAGCCTTAGGGTTCGGTGGCTTATCCGCTGGTTTCCCAGTGGGCCTCAGTCCGACTCCCATAGCCCACGTTTCCGCAAGCCCCCCTCTCATCCCGGACAGTCGGATTTCCCGAGTCCGGTTGGCAGCAACAGCATTTCCCCGACAACCCTTCCCATCCAGTCCGAAGCTTAAGCGCTCGCCTGCATTCGCCCCTTGATTGAATGGTTTGATTATCAGCTCGACATCCAGTGAGGTTGGCACTGCGATCCGGCCCAACATTGTCCGGACAGTGTTTCCTTTACGACGCCCGCCATTTACCGAGAGCCTCTTTGCCCGCTCAAAGCGTTACCTTTTGCGGCGCAGCCTCTAAGGCCGCGTCAGAGGGCATTACCCCTCCATCATCGCTCATACCGGCTCATGCGCCAGACCAAAACCCTCCTGTGGCCTCGGTGTTACCCTTGTACATCAGGTCTTTGCAGGTTGCTGCGAGCCCCTGCTGGGAGTTGGCCCTTCCCGACGCTATCTCTGCAGATCCTTCAGTAGATGCCTGGCTCCTTACCCCGGTGGGATCCTGTGTTGCTCTTGCCCGTTGCTTCACACAGAACTTCGGCCTTCCCCCCGTTATGAAAAGGTCGGCTCCCACAACACCCGTACAGCGGCTTCAGTACGGACCTCATTTCGCGGCTGCAAGCATTCCTTT
>JAPVWE010000207.1 GCA_028572035.1 Desulfobacteraceae bacterium
CCCTGGCGTAAGTAAGCTTTGGCTCTATTAAAGTGATCCAAGGCTAGAGCGCCCAAGTTGGAAACATCGAGCGTCTGAGGAAGAGATGGGGAAGTCAACACCTTACGGGATATTCTTCCCTCCAATGCTCTGGATAAGGCCTTATCGAGATTTTGTTCCATGATGACGCGATTACCGAGAGCCACAATAACCCTTTTCAATTCCGGCAATGCAGCTGTCCTTGATCTGTCTGCTCTTGAAGAAACGGTTGCCTGTCTCCTCCGGGCTTTTCCAAAGCCTTTAGGTTGAGTTGGTGCTGATGGCAATTCCGTTTCTTCTTGTATTGCTTCCAAATAAATCGGTTCTACGTAGAAAAATGAGCCACTGACAGGAATGGCCAAAAGATTGCCCCTGATGACCCTTGAGCCCCTCTGGCCCCACAAACTCAACTCCCGGGAAATATCCGTTTGCTGATCCACCCTGGCTTCAATCTGCATGGGTCCATAGACCAGTTTTTCCTTGGGCAATTTGTAGACCAACAGCTTGCCGAAATTGGCCAAGTCGCTTCTAGCAGCCAGCCAGCCAATCATATTGTCTTTCTTGGATGGGGTGAAAGGGAGCATCAGCAGAAACTCTTCTCTATCCCCTTCTGGCAGTTTTATGATGATATAGTAAGGTTTCATCTCCTGCCGGCTATCGCCGTACAACTCATCAGGAATCTGCCAGAGGTCTTCCTGATTATAGAATACCTGGACATTCGTCATGTGATAGGTGGTGTATGTATCCACCTGGATATCAAAAAGGTCCCTGGGGTACCGGATATGATTTTTCAGATCAGCAGGCATTTCAGCAAAAGGCTTGAATAGATGAGGAAACATACTCGCATAGGTTTTAACAATGGGATCTTCTTTATCAGTCAGGTAAAAATCTACATCCCCGTTATAGGCATCAATGATGATCTTGACGGAATTTCGGATGTAGTTAAGTCCTTTGTTATTAAAACGACGATAAGAGCGGCGAGAATAAGGATACATGTTAGAGGTGGTGTAGGCATCCAGTATCCAATAGAGCTTACCTCCGGAGACAACCAGGTACGGATCGCGGTCATAATCCAGAAAAGGGGCAATTGAACCTACCCGCCTGTCAATCCGACGATTATACATGATCCTGCTCTCCGGGCTTAAATAGGTGGTAAACAGGATCTGGGAATCCAAGAATTCAAGGGCAAAAAAGAGTCTTCTCACAAAAGAATTGATAGGAACGCCACCCCTTCCCTGATAATTGGTATAGACGTTCTTGTCCCCCTTGGGATAATCAAATTCCTTGGTCTTTGTCTTTACCAGAACATACTCATCGGTTTTTTCTCCATAATAAATCTCCGGACGGTCTACCATCAGGTCAGCATCAAAAGAGGGGGGCAGGTCTTTAACTAGAAGGCGGGGCAGTCCTTCGCTGGTCACTTCACTAACCGGACTTAAGGCCAATCCGTAGCCATGGGTATACTTGAGGTGCCTGTTAACCCAGGTATTTGCCTGGGGAGGAAGCTGATCAACAACCAACTCCCGGGCGGCCAGCATCACCTGTCGGTATTGGTTATTGATTACGTAGCGATCTACGTCCACATCGTTAAAATCGTAATACAGTCGTATGGATTGAAGCTGCCTGTAGGTTTGAAGCAAAGGGCGTTCATCCCAGATCCTGATGTTTTGAATCGTTACACTCTGCTCCTCGAGGTCTTTTGCAGTGAGTTGATCATGCACATCAAAGTTGACTTCTTTGATCTTATGCAGATTATAGGCCTTACGGGTATGTTCAATATTGTATGCTATGTAGCGATTTTCTTTGGTCAATTCATTGGGTTTCACCACAATTTTTTGGATCAGCATGGGGAGGAGGTTTAAAAACACAAATACAGCACCCACCCAGATAGCCACACTGATCCAGATCAATTTTGCCCTGGGCTTGAAGGCGCTCAGAAAAAGGACCACGGCCAGGCCCAGAGAGACAATGATCAGACCCTTATAGGCCGGGACCTTGATATGCACATCGGTATAGCTGGCACCGAAGGCAGGTCCCTGAGTAGAATACAAGACCCCATACATTTTCAGATGAAAACCCCAGGCCAGGAGCAAGACAATGATTCCTCCCAGGAAAAGAAGGTGCTTCTTGGCCGTTGGGGTAATGGAAATATTGGGTAAAGAGGGAAGCTTCTCGTCCGTTTGATTAAATTCACCACTGATTTGAAGCGCACCATCTTTCAGATACCAGATCGCGGTCAGGAGGCCGGTGAAAAAGAACAGGACCAATAACTCGTCCCGGACGAAAATATAAAAGGGAAGAGAAAACACAAAAAAACCGACGTCTTTGGCAAAAATAGGGTCGGTGCTGCCGAACGGTTTTTGATGTAAATAGCGCAGGACCGTATCCCATTGTGACGAGCCCTTTGAGGCAATAATAAAACTGCCAATCAGAATAAAGGCGATGAGAAGTAAGTTTAGGGCGTTTCCTGAAAGGCCAACCTGGGAAAAATAACCGGCCTCATCATTAGAGCCCACTCCCGGCCCTTTCCCCGGGGCTATACGTTTGGCCACGTAAAGGTTCAGGGATATGATAAGAATCAAAAGCACCCAAACTACCAGACCTAACCCGAATTTGGTCAAGAGTATGGTCCAGAAGACAGATGAAAAGTTGAGATTCAGGAACCACAGCCAATCAGGATAGATAGATACCCCGGACCAAACCAAAAGAACAACGAGAGCAAACAAGCCGATCATTAATTTTCTTTTCATACTCATAACTTAATCTCCGTTGCCTACAAGGTCGGCAACCAACAAGTAGCGAAGATGATATTATGAACTAAATTAATAGGATTGTGCCTCCTAAGTGACTTCAAATTCTCGGGAGATCGAAGTATGACATCTCTTGCACAAAAAATAATTCGGCCCTTCAATTGGCTTGCCGCAGTTGCGGCAAATGCGCTTCTTACTCTTCTTGCTGCGGGAGATTCGGTTGACCGTGC
>JAPVWE010000208.1 GCA_028572035.1 Desulfobacteraceae bacterium
AGAGGCTAACTCTTCACTGGCATTAAGACTATCTCATGCAACTGTTACTCCTTTACTCAGATGAATATCCTGATTGTATGAAATGTCTCTAATCCCTCCTTAGAACAGAAGTCTCCTCTTCTATCTTGATACAGAAATAAAAATCTTTTGTCTATCCTATTGCTGTTCTCTCGTAGATCAGCATTTGCTTTTTCTTCAGTAAACGTATAGAGAAGTAGTGATCTTAAAGAGAAAGCGATATATGTCATCAGTGCCTCTCTCCATTTATCTTATTCTCACAATTAAGGGATTTTGCATGGGGGCGGCAAATGTTATTCCTGGTGTATCAGGAGGTACCATGGCCCTCATCCTTGGCATATATGAAGAACTAATAGACGCCATTCGTTCACTTAATCTTAAGTTTCTAAGGCTTATTGCCCTTCTCAAGATCAGAGATGCACTCTCATCTGTTTCCTGGCCTTTTCTTGTGCCTGTTGGCCTGGGTATTTTATTGGCCACCCTCTCTCTGGCAAAGAGCCTGAGTTGGCTTTTAGATAACTATTCGGTCACTGTCTGGTCCTTTTTCTTCGGATTGATTTTATCCTCCATCTTTACTGTTGGCAGGGTGGTAAAAGAGTGGAGAACGCCGACCTTTGTTGCTACAGGGTTGGGGGCAGTGGCTGCCTATTTTTTATTCAGTTTGGTTCCGGTAGCCACACCAGATGCCCCGTGGTTTATCTTTTTGAGCGGTTTTTTGGCCATCTGCGCTATGATTCTGCCGGGAATATCAGGCGCCTATATCCTTGTCCTGCTGGGGAAATATTACCACATCCTTGAGGCAATAAACGACAAAGACTTTGGAACCCTTTTGATTTTAACAGCCGGCGCTCTGGTGGGACTACTAAGCTTTGTAAGGGTTATAGGGTGGGTTTTAAAAAGATACCATGACTTGACCATGGCAATTCTCATTGGTTTAATGCTTGGCTCTTTGAGGAGGATCTGGCCGTGGAAAGAGACCTTAACCACCCTTCTTGATAGTCATGGAAAGGAGATTCCTCCTGTCCAGATTAATATCCTCCCTCCCTCTTTTAACAGTGAGGTTGGTCTTGCACTTCTTTTGATGTTTGTTGGTTTTCTGGTAGTCTTCAGTCTGGATTTCTGGGCACGCAAGAAAGATTAACCCTTCATAACACCAAGGGGCCTCAATCTGGCCACTTTTGTTGCCAATCCTGCCATATGGACAGCCTCAACCACTAAGGAGACATCCTTATAGGCCTCAGAAATCTCCTCTTGCAAAGTCCTCCGTCCCCTTGATTGAACAAAGATCCCCTTATCTTCAAGCTCACGATGTATAGCCCTACCTTTTGCCACCTTCATGGCCTGCGTCCTGCTCAACGCCCTACCGGCTCCATGACAGGTGGACCCAAATGTTTCCTCCATGGCCTTTTGAGATCCTGCCAGCACATAAGAGCAAGTTTCCATGTCACCAGGTATCAGGACTGGCTGCCCTACCTGCCTGTATCTTTCGGGTACATCCGGATGGCCAGGAGGCAGTGACCGGGTTGCCCCCTTTCGGTGAACACACAGGGCAACCTTTTTGCCATCTACTAAATGTGTCTCCAGTTTAGCAATGTTATGGCAGACATCGTAGAGAGGCTCCATCTTCAAATCACTGGGGCCAATTTTTAGCACCTTCTCAAATGTTTCCATAGTCCAGTGCATTATTATCTGTCTATTTGCCCAGGCATAGTTGGCTGCACAGGCCATAGCAGAAAGATACCTTTTGCCCATGTCAGATTTAACATAGGCACACGCCAACTGCCTGTCTGGCAGATTAAATCCTGAGTCTCTCACCTGAGTTCCCATCCCCTTTAAGAAGTCATCACAGATCTGATGGCCAAATCCCCTTGAGCCTGAGTGAATAAGTACCGTGAGTTGACCTTCAAAGAGATTAAAACCATTGGCTATTCTTTGGTCATAAATCTCGTCAACTACCTGTATCTCTAAAAAGTGATTGCCGGAGCCAAGTGTTCCAAGTTGATCATGCCCCCTTTTAAATGCCCTGTCACTTACTGCTGTAGGGTCAGCCCCTTTCATAACCCCATGATCCTCGGTTCTCTCCAAATCTTCTTTTCTACCCAGGCCTTTTTTCACAGCCCAGGAAGCACCCTCAACAGCCACCTTTCTCTGCTCCTCTTTTGAGAGGCGTATCCTTCCTCTGGAACCAACGCCTGAAGGGATAGCCTTGAAAAGGGCCGAAATAAGCTCTTTTATCTTAGGCCGGATTTCGTTTGCCAACAGAGAGGTGGTCAGAAGCCTGACACCGCAGTTTATGTCATAACCAACTCCCCCTGGTGAGATGATGCCATCTTCCACAGTAAATGCTGCCACACCACCTATAGGGAAGCCGTAACCCCAATGTATGTCTGGCATGGCAAGCGAATGTTTGACGATACCCGGGAGTGTGGCGACGTTAACTACCTGCTGAAGGCTCTGATCACCTTTTATATTGGGCATTAACTCAGAGCTTGAAAAAATAAGCCCTGGCACCCTCATGGCACCTGTCTTAGGTATAAGGAAGCGCCACTCGTCAATCTTTTTTGTCTCAAAGTCCATAACTTACTGATTAAAAGTGTCTAAAGCCCGCCCTGGAGCGACATGCTCGGATCAGCCTGCTAAGCCTATAAGGCGCTACGTACCCGGATCAGCCTATTACGCTTATAAGCCAGGTCTGGGCCAGGGTGAACTAAAGTGACTAAAGTTATAAGTGACTAAAGTTATTATAATTCCTCAATCCAAAATCCCTGCCACTAAGTCACCAATGCACAGATAATTGAAAATTGAACTTGGTGTCTTCGTGTCTTGGTGGCTGAATAGTAACCAATCCCTAAATCGCAATGGTCTCTAAATATCAAATATAACCCTTGCCTCCCATCCATCATTGGCTTTATCAACTGAAATCTGATGGTATGTAACAGCCTTTATTTCTCTCAGGACCTCATGATATTCTGGCT
>JAPVWE010000209.1 GCA_028572035.1 Desulfobacteraceae bacterium
CAGATTTGACACACTCTTGCCGTAGCATGAATAGGCCTGCCGCTGCACTGTATATCCGCTGACTTGAAAGGCTGATTCAATATAGTCTGCGGCCTTGGTCAGGGAGTGTTCCTTCCATAGATGCCGATCTCCTATCTTGACAGACAGGTATTCCACATGCTTATAGAGGTTTTCTGTAACAACCTGCCTCCTGAAAGCCGGGAGACCATCCAAAATGTCAGATGATTTTGACTTCACAATGGCAGCACCGCCAGGAGTGTTCATGCTCAATCAATTCCCATAAAGTCCGATTCTTCTTTACTCCACGTAATTCTGGGGTTCCCATGGTCCGAGAATTTCGCATGGGATATGGGAAAACCCCGGATTGAAGAAAGTGTATTACTCCTTGGGATTCATAAAATCTGTATGCAGAAACTCAGGATCTGGATATGTATAGAAGCCCTTTCCGCTCTTTACACCCAGATCACCTCTTTTTATCATCTCTAGAAGCGCATCGGGTGGTTTGTCCTTGGGATCATTTGAATCGCGATAATAGACCATCTCTATATCGTGGATTACATCCAGTCCCACCTTATCCATAATGGCAAAAGGCCCTTCCTTCATTCCTGTGAAGACCATCCATGCCCGGTCCACATCCCGAAAATCTACAAAGCCATTGCCCCATATATACAGGGTCTCTTTCTTGACAGCTCTCCAGACCCGGTTGAAGCAAAAGCCCAGGATTTCCTTTTTCACCGTGAGAGGGATACAGCCAATAGAGCGGATCCATTCAGTTCCCTTTTGTATCACCCCGGGAAGTGTCTTTGTTCCTCCCATGATGTCGACCATATTAATGCCCTGAAGGGGAAAGTAGAAATGAATGTTAAGACACTGTTCAGGCCGTCCACTGTTCTCCTCGAACTTTGATACAGGCATTGAGGAACTGTTGGTAGCAAGGATTGCGCCTGGAGGTGCCTTTTGACCAAGTTCCTTGAAGACCTGTTTCTTAAGATCCAGAGTCTCGGGCACGGCCTCAATTACGAGTTCTGCATCTTTCACCGCCTCACCGAGATCCGTTGTTTTCTGAATAGCTTGTTTACATGCCTCCCAATCCTCCCATGGAATGAAAGGTGTCATATCCTTTGCCTTTAAATCATTTTGAATCTTATTGTAGGTTTCGATAAAGGCCTCCTCCCTGGGATCGAATATCTTGACCCTATAGCCTGCATGAACCGCAAGCATTGCGATCTGGGCACCCAAGATACCGGTACCAACCACTGCAACCTTTTCTAATGGCTTGCTCATATCAAATCCTCCTTTCTAAATTATAACGGAGAGCATTAAATAGTTTGCAAAACAACCTTGGAATAAGGCTCGTGAGGTCTTTTCTTCTGTTCCAAGCCTCCCGGCCTGGTCTTTTCTACGACTTATCTGCGGGGGAGTTTTGCCCCCTCCGCATTCCCCCGACAAGTCGGGGGCTGCGGTTTCCCCCGCTAATAAGTCGTGAAAAGCACGGCGACCTTCCACCAGTCACATCAGAAAAGACCTCATGAGCCTTGTGCACCCTTCTTTGTTATGTTCAATGCAAACAATTATGTGCTCTCCGTAGTATATGATAGCTTTTTTGGATACGGAAGGCTGGTTTCTGTCGAAATGTGCTTCCCATAATATCCTGAGAAGACCTTGCCACTTAACGGCTCATATACTGAGCAATCTTACCTTCATCCAGTTCAATTCCAAGTCCTGGTTTGTCCGAGACCTCAATATAGCCATCCTTTACTTTAGGTAATGGTTCCTTCAAGATGTCTTCTCTCAACGGATTTGGCGGATACATATGCTCATATAGGAGGAAATTTGGAATTGCTGCTGACAAGTGAAGTGAAGCAGCTACACACACAGCCCCTGAAGCTCCGGTATGAGGACAATACGGCAGATTATATACGCTTGCAAGAGTGGCTATCTTTTTGCACTCTGAGATTCCTCCTGCTCGTGCTACATCCGGCTGGACAATAGCAACATTTCCTAGAGTAATGAGATCCCTGAATCCGTACCGGGTGAATTCAGACTCCCCGGCAGCTACAGGGATGTTTACTGCCCTGGTAACCTTCTCATAGCCATGGATATCATCGGGCGGAACAGGTTCTTCGAGCCAAAAAATATGGTACTGCTCCAACTCTTTTCCTAAGGCTATGGCGCTGTGTGCACCGAAACCACTGTTGGCATCTACCATGAGGTTGATGTCTTGCCCAATGGCGTTTCTAATTGCCCTGACATTTTCAATATCTTTCTTTAATCCCTGTCCGATTTTTAATTTTATGCCTCGATAGCCCTCCTCCACCAGTTCAAGAGCTTCCTTAACCAGGACATCTGTACCCTTGAATAACAGTGAGGAGGCATAGACTTCTATTTTTTCCCGGGCCTTTCCACCTAACAGCTTATACACCGGTAGATTCGTTGCTTTACCCATAATATCCCATAGGGCAATGTCTACTCCACTTATTGCCTCAATCATAAAACCTTTATGGTGCCCTCTGGTTCTCATCGTGGAAAACATCTGCTCCCACAGTATTTCCACATCAAATGGATCAGCCCCCATTAAGATGGGTTTCAGTATATTGTCTATGATCGAACGAGTTGTCTCTGAAGACAATCGAGCCAGGGATTCCCCGATCCCTACTATGCCTGTGTCAGTAGAGATCTTAACTACCGTAGCGTTCATTTCGCTCATGACAACCCTGGCGATCTTCCACGGCTCCTTGAGTGGGGCCACAAGACCAAATGCCTCGACATTGGTGATTTTCATTTAATCCCCCTTTCTCTCTGCTTTTTGTTAGCTATAACTGCGTATTCGGAAACACAAGAGTGACACTGAGGGTCAGGGAAAGAACCTCTTTTTTATCGGGTAGTCTAACGGGAAACAGGTTTGTGTGTCAATGGAAAAGCACTTGGAAGGTATGGTAGTCTTGAAAATCAAGAACAGTAAAGAATTCAGGCCCAGAGGATATGGT
>JAPVWE010000210.1 GCA_028572035.1 Desulfobacteraceae bacterium
AAATGGTTTATATAGACTGAGCGTATGATTCTAAGGGTTACGGCGCAATAAACCTTTTTGAAACGACCCTGCAAAGGCCCATATAGGGCATAACAAAAAAAAGATACACATACCCAGCAATTAGCTAAAAAATCAATAGGTTAGCTTACACTATGACTTAGCCCTGGTTCACCAGTGAGGTTTTAGTGGGGAGAACGGTTACATACTATGGAGACGGGGGCAGGATGAAATAATGGATCTCAAAACAACGCCTCTGGCCACCAGGATGAGACCAGAACTGATTGAAGAGGTAGTAGGGCAGGATCACATTCTTGGTCCATCAAGGTCATTAACAAGATCCCTTGAGACAGGTAATCTATTTTCCATTCTATTCTGGGGGCCACCAGGTTCAGGCAAAACAACCATTGCAAAACTGATAGCAAAATACACTAGTTGCCCTTTTGAATCATTCTCGGCAGTGCTTTCTGGTGTCAAAGAGTTAAGAGAAATAACTGAGTCAGCAAAAAAGACCTACCGATATGAGCAAAAACCAACCATCCTTTTTGTTGATGAAATTCACCGCTTTAATAAGGCCCAACAGGATGCATTTCTCCCCCATGTCGAAAGTGGCTTGATCATTCTCATTGGGGCTACCACTCAGAACCCCTCATTTGAAATTATTCCACCACTACTCTCAAGAACCAGGGTTATGACCCTAAAAGCATTAGAGTTCAAAGATATGACCCTGATTCTGAACAGGGCCATTAAAGATAAAAAGAGGGGGCTCGGAGATCTCAATATTGAGATCGAAGAAGATGCCCTGAGCTATATCATAAACATCTCCCATGGAGATGCCCGGACAGCCCTTAATAATTTGGAGTCCGCCAGTTATTTTGTTCAACCAGATAAGAATAATCAACGGGTGGTAAACGTAGCCACTGTTGCACTTGCTTTGGATAAAAAACCTCTCATATATGACAAAAACGGAGAGGAACACTACAACCTCATATCTGCCCTTCATAAAAGCATGAGGGGTAGTGATCCCCAGGCCTCCATCTACTGGCTCTATAGGATGCTGGAGGCAGGGGAGGATCCACTTTTCATTGGTAGACGGCTCATTCGTTTTGCCTCTGAGGATATTGGTCTGGCCAATCCCAGGGCCCTTGAGATAGCCCTCACTGCCTATCAGGCCTGGGAAAAGGTAGGTCCGCCAGAGGCGGAGCTCTCTCTTGCCCAGGCAGTGGTCTATTTAGCTACAGCACCAAAGAGCAATACCCTCTATAGAGCAGAAAAATCCGTAAAAAGGGAGATTGAGGAATCAGGCCCACTGGGAGTGCCTCTACACATAAGGAATGCCCCAACAAGACTGATGAAAGAGATGGGTTATGGTAAGGGCTACATCTATCCCCATGACCATCCAGAGAGCCGGATAAGACAAGAGTATCTCCCTGGAAAAATCAGAGAAAAGATATTCTATCGGCCGAGTGATAGGGGGTTTGAAAAGGAGATAAAGAAGAGGATGATGCATCAAAACGAACCTGAGGATTCGAAGTGACAACTATTAGCAATAGCTTGCTATCAAGGCAGAGGTGCCTGGGTCGTAAAATTCCAAATGTCAAAATCCAAATGTCAAATCAAACCCAAATGCTTCAATGTCAAAGCCTTCCTCTTTGGACTTTGGATTTTGATATTCGTTTGAACTTTGGAACTTTGGCATTTGACATTCTCAAGATGCACTGCTGATCCAAACTTCTTCTGAAAGACTATAGTTCACTATGTTTGAGCCATCTTATCTTCAGTTATACAAAGAAGGCCGGCTTTTGGAAAAGGTGGAAGAGGCCAGAAGTTTGTTGGAGGAATGTCGTCTGTGTCCCAGACAGTGTGCAGTTGACCGTTTAAATAACGAAAAGGGGTTCTGCAAGACTGGTGGGAAGGCAAAGGTTGCAAGCTTTAATGCCCATTTTGGGGAGGAAGCACCACTGGTCGGCAGACTCGGTTCAGGGACCATCTTTTTCAGTTCTTGCAATCTCCGCTGCTCTTTCTGTCAGAACTATGAGATAAGCCATCTTGAGGAGGGAGCAGAAATCGAAGCAAAGGATATGGCAGCAATTATGATAGAGCTGGCAAGTCGGGGTTGTCATAACATAAACCTGGTTACCCCTACCCATGTGGTACCCCAGATACTGGAGGCCATTTTACTGGCTGTAGAGCATGGTCTGACTATTCCAATAGTCTATAATTGTGGCGGTTATGAGAGGGTAGAGACCCTTAAGCTCCTTAGAGGGATCATTGATATCTATATGCCTGATTTCAAGTTCTGGGATCAGAAATGGGCAGAAAGATATTGCAATGCGCCAGATTATAGAGAAATGGCTGTTGGGGCCCTTAAAGAGATGCATGCTCAGGTGGGTGATCTAAAAATAGACGAGAACGGTATAGCTGAGAGAGGATTGCTGGTGAGACATCTTGTAATGCCTCATGGGATTTCCGGCACCAAGGAGGTTATGGAATTTCTCTCTAATGAGATATCTGCTAATACCTATGTAAATATTATGGATCAGTACAGGCCATGCGGTACGGCGCATCAGGATGAATATATTGATAACAGGATCTCATCAAAGGAGTATTCTGCAGCCCTTGAATGGGCCAAAAACGCAGGCCTGACACGATTGGATCAAAGACAGGGCCTCAGGGTCTTATTTCGTATTTAACTAAAGTATGGGGCCTTTTCCTTTGAAGAATTACCTGTAGACTTGTAGGGAAGGATGGCAAGGCCGCTACGGTTTCAAGGCTTCGTTCAGGCCAGAGGCACTTCTGATATGGATATCCTGCTGCGGAAAAGCAATCTCTATGCCATTTTTCTTGAATTCCTCATCAATCCTGAACCTGAGCTCTGTTGGTGCACCTAACCAGAACTCGGGCGAGGATATCCAGAACCGAACCCTGAAGATAAGTGCACTGTCACCAAAATCAGTGAAATCTACCCGGGGAGCAGGATCATTCATT
>JAPVWE010000211.1 GCA_028572035.1 Desulfobacteraceae bacterium
ACAAGCCTTTAATGTATCAACAGCATCAAACAAAGGACCTTTATCCTCCTGCATGTCACGGTTATAGGCGAGGGGTAATGATTTCATAATACTTAACAGCGCTATTAAATCCCCAAAAACACGACCGGTTTTTCCGCGCACCAGCTCCGGCACATCCGGATTCTTTTTCTGGGGCATAATGCTACTTCCTGTTGAAAAAGAATCAGGCAGCTCAATAAAACCAAATTCTGATGATGACCATAAAACAAGCTCCTCGGATATCCGGCTAAGGTGCACCATGCAAAGACTTGCAGCCGCCAAAAATTCTATCATAAAATCTCTATCAGACACAGAGTCTATGCTGTTTGCAGATACCTCGGAGAAACCAAGAAGCTCAGCCGTATATTCTCTGTCGATTGGATATGTTGTTCCCGCAAGAGCCGCACTGCCAAGCGGCATTATATTTATGCGTTTTAATGCATCCCTGAATCTGCCGCAATCCCTTGAAAACATCTCATAGTACGCCATCATGTGATGAGATAATAGAACAGGCTGCGCTCTCTGTAGATGAGTATAGCCCGGCAGAACAGCATCTATATGGACTTTTGCAAAATCAACAATCAACCCCCTGAGACTGATAAGATTCTTTAAAATATCTGAAGTCTCGTCTCTCAGATACATACGCACATCAAGAGCTATCTGGTCGTTTCTGCTCCTGGCAGTATGAAGTTTCTGGGCTGCCTTTCCTATATCCTGGAGAAGCCTGGATTCTATATGCATATGTATATCCTCCAGGCTGTCATCAAATTGGAATTTCCCTCTCTCTATGTCAATTTTTATCTTGCTAAGGCCCTGTATCAATAATGAAGCATCTTCTTCTGTAATAATAGACTGCCTGGCAAGCATTCTGCAGTGAGCAATGCTGCCCTCGATATCATAGGAATAAAGCCGTTTGTCTATATTAATCGAAGATGTAAATGCTTCTACGAATCTATCTGTTCTCTCGGAGAATCTTCCATTCCAGGGCTTTTCAGACATATATAACCTCTTCCCAAGTAAATAAAAGTCAGACTACTTATTTAGCATATTCTGAATACGCAATCTAAGCGCATTAAGACGTATAAAACCTTCAGCATCTTTCTGGCTGTATACATCGTCGTCTTCAAAAGTGGCGAAATCCTCACTGTAAAGAGATTCATCGGATTTACGACCCAGCACACGACAGTTTCCCTTATAGAGTTCAACGCGTACAACCCCTGAAACATTTTTCTGAGTCATGTCTATCATATTCTGCAGAAGCTTCATCTCCGGTGAAAACCAGAAACCATTATAGACTATCTCAGAATACTTGGGTATCAGCGAATCCCGAAGATGCATTACTTCTCTGTCCATGGTAATTGACTCAACAGCCATATGCGCAAGCCTTAAAATAGAGCCGCCCGGTGTTTCATAAATACCCCGTGATTTCATGCCGACAAAACGATTTTCAACAATATCCGCTCTGCCTATGCCATGACTTCCCCCCAGTCTGTTGAGCTCCTTGAGAAGTTTGGCGGGAGACATATCAATATCATTTACAGCTACAGGGTTACCCTGTCTGAATGTTATTTCTATTACCTCCGGCTCATCAGGCGCATTGCGGGGAGAAACTGTCAGGGTAAACATATCCTCGGACGGTTCTCTCCATGGATCTTCAAGAACGCCTCCTTCGTAACTTATATGAAGCAGGTTCCTGTCGATGCTGTATGGCTTTTCAGGTGTTGCGGGGACCTTTATCCCGTGTTTTCCTGCAAATTCCATTAGAGAAGTTCGTGAGTTAAGCTCCCATTCACGCCATGGGGCAATAATACGGATATTAGGATCTAGGGCCAGGTAACTTAGCTCAAACCTGACCTGGTCATTTCCCTTGCCGGTTGCGCCATGGCTTACAGCATCAGCCCCCTCGATTTTTGCAATTTCCATCTGACGCTTCGCTATAAGAGGCCTGGCAAGAGATGTTCCCAGAAGATATTGGCCCTCATATATTGCATTTGCGCGAAATGCCGGAAACACATAATCAGCAACAAAGGTCTCCTTAAGGTCATCTATGTAAACCTTTACCGCACCGGTCTCCAAGGCCTTTTCTTCTATATCATCAATCTCTTCTTCCTGACCTATATCGGCCGAAAATGCAATCACATCGCATTTATAACTTTCAATCAGCCATTTTAAGATTACAGATGTATCCAGACCGCCTGAATAGGCCAAAACAACTTTTTTAATTTTTTCCGGCACATTAAACTCCTTGAATTTATTTTATTAATACTTCCAGTATAGCCTTATGCATATGAAGTTTATTCTCAGACTGATCCCAGACAACGGAATTCGGCCCCTCCAGAACTTCCTCGCTTATCTCTTCACCCCTGTGAACCGGAAGGCAGTGCATTATAATAACATCTTTTGAAGCATTCTTTAAAAGCCCTTTATCAACATGAAAAGGTTCGAAAACACGTTTCCTTGCGCTCTGTTCGCCCTCCTGTCCCATGCTGGCCCATACATCAGTATAAATAACATCAGCATCTTTTGCCGCCTCAACAGGATCTGAAGTTACTATAATGCCACCGTGGCCTTTCTCACGAGCCCTCTCTAATATACCCGTATCAGGATAGTATCCTTCGGGGCACGCAAGCACAAGGTTTAAACCCAGGACAGCTGCAGCATTTATCCATGAGTGGGACACATTATTCCCGTCTCCAACCCATGTTATCTTCAGGCCCTCATAACCTCCCTTGTGCTCTATCACCGTCATTAAATCGCTTAAAACCTGGCATGGATGGTACAAGTCGGTCAAAGCATTAATAACCGGAATGGCAGAGAACTCTGCAAACTCTTTTAAAAGATCCTGAGAATAAGTCCTAATGGCAAGACCATCCAAATATCTCGAGAGGACTCTGGCAGTATCTCTAACAGGCTCATTCCTAACCATCTGTGTATCCTTTGCGCTTATGAAAATTGAAGCGCCGCC
>JAPVWE010000212.1 GCA_028572035.1 Desulfobacteraceae bacterium
GCCCAGAGGTCGCGGTTCCGATTTTGGCGTTATCCGTGTTCAAACACCATGCATGCTGTGTACTGGGCAATAGTGCTCCCTGTTCCATGTACCAGGGCTGTCTTAAGGTCCCTCCTTATCAATTCATTCCTGGCCGACCAGGCAGACATGATATTGCTCGCACCAACAGCATGACCGCAGTAGATCAATCCTCCACAGGGATTGACAAGGTATCTTCCTCCTGGCATCATCAGCCCATCTTCTATCAAAGAATCCGCCTTACCCAGGGGAACAAGGCCAAACTCGGCCATGCTCATCTCCAATTGATGAACAAATGCATCGTGGAGCTCAACGATATCAATTGATTTAGTTGGCTCTTTTATGCCGGCCATCTCATAAGCCCTATGGGATGCATAATAATCAGACATGATCCGAGACATGTCCTTTTGGTTCTTACCGGCAAAGGAGTGCTCGTTTGCCTCCCCCACCCCGGTTATCCAGATAACAGGGATACCGGTATTTCCGGATATGGCCTCAGCAGTCTCCTCTTCTGCGAGGATAAGGGCGGCTGCCCCTTCGCTATAGACACAGATCTCCAGCTCCTTAAAGGGATATACCACCAACCGCGAGTTCATAACCTCTTCAGGTGTTACCTGATCAAACTGCCTCTGGGCGTAGGTATTGCCCCTCACCTGCTGACTCAGTTGGGCAGAGATCCGGGCTGTAATTTCCGGCTTCAGATCCCCCGGGTGCTCATCCATATAGCCCAGAACCACCTCGGCATAGCTATCAGATGCGGACCAGCCGATAGGTTGTTCAAAAAAACTATCTCCGGACCATCCAATAGACTTGATTACCTCCGGGGTGGCTGACATGGATGAAAAGTCAAAGCAATCGGTTGCCTTTTCCACGCCCAATACCAGAGCTGTCTTAAACCTGCCAGCCGCAAGGTAGGCATGGGCAGCTGACATGGTATAGGCACCGGTTGCCCCCCCGGTGGTAATCCGTATACCGAATTTGTTCTGCATACCCAAAAGTCCGTGGATGGCATGTTCAGGGATTGCAGTCCTTTCAAAGATATCGTTATAGATCCCATAGAAGGCTGCATCCACATCCCTGATCTCTATCCGGGCATCTTTAACCGCCTCTCTCGTTGCCATCTGGGCTAACTCATAAAAGGTCTTCTCCCTCCAAGTCCCCTTGAAAGGGGTAACACCTGCACCAACAATACCAACCCTTTTTGACATAATTTATCTCTCCTTCCCCTCTCCCTTTTCCTTGATAAAGCTACTTTTCAGAAATGGCGAAAGCCTCAATACTTGCCATTGCTTCTTTTGCCATATTCCATGCTTTTATCATAACCATTTAACTTCCTCAAGCAGGGTTTAGGTATAAGAAGGGAAAATTTCTCTATGAAAAGTAGTGGGGCAGGTCCCGTTGAATACCGGTTCAGTTAATAGCCACGACCTGGAAACCATCTCTTAGAGGATTCATGACTTCCAGCTACAAGAATAGTCATTCTACGTCATAGAAAAAAGGGCCAAGCCCCAACATTGAACAAATTGTTGTTTTTGGTTGCGCCCAATGTCAATTGCTGAAACCTGACTCTCGGTCCAATAGATTTTTCAAATTGCTAAAAGAAATTGAGTGGAAAATAACGTAAATTAAATATCTTATCTACAATGAGGTTTTGTGGATGGAAAATGACAATGAAAAGCTTGGCATTGCTCAGTCAGAAGAGAATTAAACTTGTTATAGGGAGTTATTTGAAGACTGTTTTAAAAGTTGTAAGCGAAATTTTATCTGATAGAAAATCATCTAACAACCTGTTCTTTTCCCCAGATTTTAGTATCCTTACTGCCTTATCAAATTGGGTACTTGTTATTTCAGCTTTAGAATATAGTTCTGTTAATGTAGCAATTTTCAATTCAAGCTCCTTCTCCTTCTTTTCTCTTTCAGACTCCAGGTAAAGCTCTTTTAGTCTCTCAGGGTGTTTTGATAGCACTATTCCGGCAGAATAGCTTCCATCAATAATAGGTGTCTGAGTACTACCATGTTTACGAGCAGTATCTGCCACTCTATATTTAACATAATCCCAAACTTCATCTAATTCCACAAACCCATCTTTATTCTCATCTGCTTCGCCTTTTAGTGCCTTCGTTAAATAGTGGGTAAAAACTCCATGGCCAAACTTGTCTATCTCAAGTGATTGTTCCTCACCATCTGAAGAGGTAATAACTACTCTCCCTTTACCTTTGAATTTTTGGAAAGGATCTTTTACGATGATAACGCCTCTTTTCCTATCTGTTCGATGTACTGTTGCAGCACTATAGCAAGAGTCCAGAAATGCTATCATTCTTTTTGCTTCAATTCTATCAAACATATCAGAAATTTCATCATTGCTTAAAGCAGTGCCATATAGATCGTCAATATTAGCATTATAGGTAACCCAATATGTTTTTTCGTCTTCTGGTGCACCATGACCAGCAAAAAATATAATAACAGTATCATCTTTTCGTGTATTTCGTTTTAGCCATGTGCCGATTGCTGATTTGATATTATTATCTGTTGCTTGTTCATCTATTAACAACTTAACTTGGCTCTTAGGGAAATTTCCATACTGTGGGTCAGTTAATATATTATACATTTCTTCCGCATCAACCCTGGTATATTTGAGTTTTGGTATTCTATCGTCTTTATACTTTCCGATACCAATAACAACAGCATAATTCATGCCTTTTTGAGGCACCTTTCGGTCCACAACGGCAGGTTTACTTATGACCGGTACGGGTTTGACCTTATCAACCATGGCAAAACCACTAGCTTTGCGTATGGAAAGGGATACCGGGGCGCTTGTGGCCTTAGCGGCAAGGGAAGAACCGCTAGAAAGAAAGGTCACAGCAATAATGACTGACAAGCAGGCAAAAACCATCGTTTTCATGATCCACCTCCTCATCCCAGATTCCGCGACTGTCTTTAAAGTATACTATG
>JAPVWE010000213.1 GCA_028572035.1 Desulfobacteraceae bacterium
ATTTATGTATGCATTTCCTGCTGCATCAATAAAGGGGATATCCATTTTTTTTAGCTCCTCTGCCATTTGTGGATTAATATACGTTGTAATAAGCATACCTTTTTGCTGAAATAAATAGAGCTGCTGTATTGCTCCTCCAAGCGTAGCACGTGTAATAAAATTTTTAATTCCCACCGGAAAAATGTACTCCAAGTCCTTCCATGCAATCCTTATCAATGCGTCATAGTAGTCGCCTTTATGCATTGTTCGGGGCTCAACCTCAGCAGTCAGCCCCGAATTCTTCCGGAATTTATATAACGCCCCATGTAAAATTTCTTTCTCATTTCTATTCATATTCATTGAGGATAAACCTCCTTAATTTGTTCATTATATATAATTGTACACTTATCGTGAACATATCAAAATAGTGTACAAATGTCAATATTTTATGAATTTTGTCTTCAATTAAGGGGAAATTAAACCTATTTTTTGGCTGATGTTCAAAAAAATAAGTTGTTCAATATGCGTGAACAATTATAAATTTTGTGTTCTTACAACAATCAAATTCTGTCCTCGTCATGATTGGTCACATTTTGGTCACAAAATATGAAATTCAGTAAAATAGGAATTATTAATTTGTTTAAACGAATGAGATATTACTTTCGTAAACATATAAGGGCAACGGATTCCAAATCCGATGTCTCTGCTCTATTGACCCTTCAGCCCAGTCACCCTCTTCCTTGCATCCTCTGCTACCGTTATCCCAGAGTCGGGGTTATTCCAATTAAATCATAACACCGCTTTGTCGATATGAGAGGGGCAGATCAGCCAAACTAGACCAGAAATCCAGAAGGCATATCCCTTAGACGGATGATATCACAAATCTTTCCCTTAACGTTCCACTCATTCAGACATACAACCGCGCAAGAGGAACAATCTTTGCAAACGTGACGGGGAAGATCCAATGACGCTATAATATTTTGCGCGAGGGCAGGTTGACGATAACCATAAGCGTACATATAAGACCGCATCAAGTCAGGAATAGGGAGTTCAGCACAGCATTGTTGCAAACACTGGCCACAACCTTGGCAGTATAATCCAGGGACCGAGGCCCCCCTTTTCAAGTCATTCTTTTCGGCCTCAGTCAAGTTCAAATCTTCCATAACCGAGAGGTCAACACTCATCTCCTCAAAGTTACTGAATCCAGGGATAGTGGCATGGACATTGGAGTCCTGCAGGACCCATTTTAAAGATGCGCACGGATTTACGGGCTTTTCGCCTTTTTCCAACCCTCCTCTTATCACCTTTATGGCCACGACTCCCAGTCCTGCATTGGCGGCTTTGGCAATGGCTTCTTTGACCTGCCTATGATTTTTCTGTTTGTAATTGTAAGAAGCCATTACGACCTCATAAAAGTTTGAATCAGCGGCGGCATGAACCGCCTCCGGCACATTACTATGGGTGGTGATGCCGAGAAATCGAGCTTTCCCAGCCTTTTTTGCCTTTTCCATCGCTTTCATTACGGGCTCATGGAAGGCCGATTTTCTTCGAGAGACCATATGATGGTAGACAATATCCACATAGTCCATTTTCAAACGTTTGAGGGCCATATCAAGTTTCTTGAGAAATTCATCCTCCGTTGCTGCTTTAGTATAAAGACCCGTTTTGTAATCTTGGAGAAGATGAATCTTGGTGCCGAATACAACAGATTCCCGGGGCACTCCCTTGAGGACCTCACCGATCATTTCCTCATTTCGCATTTGCTGCGGCTGACCTGCGGTGCTGTCGAAGTGAGCGATACCCGCATCGAGCGCCTCCCGCATAAGAGCCGGGCTACCAGAAGACAGTATTCCCATTCCGATCACTGGAACTCTTATCCCGGTCTTTCCAAGGGTACGGTAGATAAGTTTTCTCTCCTTTTGGTTTTTACCCTGTCTTTTATCGGTGAAAGGAAGGCAAATGAAGCCTGCCATCCCCGCAACCGACGATTTCATAAAATGTCTTCTGTTGATCAATTTGTTATCCATAAACTGCCCTCCATAAATGCATCGCCGCCAGCCTCTCCCGGGCATCCTCAACCTCAGGAGCCGGCTCACTGACCTTCCTGGAGTTTAGGAATTTATCATAGTCTGGGAGATTAGGGTTTGCTGCATTACATCATCGCTTGGAAAGGTCATTATAGATTATTTTCACAATTGCCTCAGGAGGCATCGCTTCTGCCCAATCCTCATCAAATTCTGATGTTGGTTTAGAGGCAATTATTTCTTCGAGCGTCTTTCCTTCTTTAATCTGCTGCATAACGCGGTCTCTAATGGTGGCTAACATATGCCTATAGTTCTTCAATCCCTCGCGATTCGATAAAGGACCATGACCTGGAATCACTTTCGTGTTCTCGTCGATCATCTCGAGGATAGTATCTGCAGCTGCTATCATGCCGTCGATGCAACCTCCATGAGGAACGTCAATAAAGGGATATCCTGCAGAAAAATATAAGTCACCCGTGTGCATCACGTTTGCTTTGCGGAATAGGATGGCTATATCAGCATCCGAGTGGGCATTTTTGATATGAAACACATATATCTCTTCATCATTTAAGTAAAGAGTTATGGAGTCAGTGAAAGTTATGACTGGGAGTGCGGCTTCGGGGAAGGGCGGTATCTTTAAATCAAAGAATGGATAGTATTGCTCGGATGCCATACGCTTCCTTGAGTTTTCATGGGCTATAATAACAGCACCCGCTTTTCCTAGAGGCTCATTACCTTTAACATGATCATAATGCCAGTTCGTATTCAGTACAAAGCGAATCGGGCCACTGTGGATCTTTGAAATCGCTGTTTTAATCTTCTCATGAAGCTCTGCAAACTGGTCATCAACTAATAAAACCCCGTCCTTACCTACAGAGACTCCTATGTTCCCCCCAGATCCCATAAGCATGTACACTTGATCAGTTGCTTTAATTGTTTTGATTTGGACTTTGTCAAATTCTTG
>JAPVWE010000214.1 GCA_028572035.1 Desulfobacteraceae bacterium
ACCACACCTATCCTGAATCGTAGCTTCTTTATAAATAAACGAATTCGACCCATTTTTTCAATATCCCATATGCTTATGCTGATAGTGGCATTCAGTGCAAATGTTTTTGGGAATGCTTAACGTCCTCTGATGCTCTTCTACAGTTGGTGCATCTACATGTAAGCTTGCAGGCCCATGGCATACCTCGCACTGAATATTCTTCATGTCCGGTGTCTTCTCTATATCAATAAAGCCACCAGGTTTCCCGTAACCAGTGGTGTGACAGCGCAGACACTCAGGATCTCGATCCTTACCCCTCATCTCCAGTATACGAAAATTTCTGGAATATTTCCACTCAGAATATGTCTTTACATGTTCTGCATGACAGTTCTTGCATTTCTCCATTCCAACGTAGCGTGGCTCTTGATTTGTTTCTTCAGAGAATACGTTAGGAATTATGGTGTAATGAACAGCTGTAACAAGGCAGGAGACAATAATAAGAAAAACAGCTTTTTTGATAAACATTTTCATGGACTTTCCTTTCTTTACCTATCGGCAAAGTTAATAATACACCAGCACTTCTCTATCCCTCTTTCTTACTCTCCGGCCTTGTCCTTTAGTCGGCGCAGTTCTTTATTCATCGTTTGCCATTCCATGGCCCTATTAATGGCAATCAGTATCTGCTCCTTACGGAAGGGCTTGGTGATGTAATCATAGGCGCCTTTATTTATAGCCCTTTCTGCCAACTCAGGGGAGCCATAGGCGGTAATGATAAGTATGGGAATATATTCATCCAACTTTCTAACCTCACCCATGAGTTCAATACCATCCATACCTGGCATCTTGAGATCAGCAATCAGTAGATCGTAAACGCCTTCTTTAATCAGTTCAGGAACTTCAAAAGGATTATTGGTGGTGGTTACTTTGTGATCGGTCTTATCACTAATTATCATAGCAAGAACGGTAAGTATATCCAGTTCATCGTCCACAATCAAAATCTGTGTGGTCATCTTTACCTCCTGTGCAGGCACGCCTGCATTAACTTAGCGCCCGAAGCGCACTAACTTCAGTTTAAATCTGTTCACTTTCCAAAGGAGCAACGGGCAAAGACACTGTAAAGGTAGTTCCTTTTCTCTCTCTGTCCTCTTCTTCAGCCACTGTTTCAAAGGTAATATCTCCACCATACTTGCTTACTAAATCATAACTGACCGAAAGCCCCATTCCTGCTCCCTCCCTTGTGGTGAAAAAGGGATCAAATATACTGTTTCTGTATTCCCTTTTAATACCGTGTCCTGTATCCTTGAAGAGAATCTCCAAGCTATTGCCGGAGGCATTAAGTCTGGTAGAAATGGTCAAATGTCCTCCTCTATTCATGGCAGCAATAGCGTTGGTAGCTAAATTCATGAAAACCTGACGCAAATCTACCATATGTCCCTTTGCTTTTGGTAAATCCTCTGCAAGGTTTTTATCTAAGGTGATCTTTTTTGCAACCAAGATATTCTCAATCACAAAAATCATCCTTTCAAGATTTTCATTAACATCAGTAGAATACTCAGTTGTCCCAGGATGTCTGGTAAAGATTGAAAGACATTCAACAATCCTTTTACAACTAAGCGCTTGCCTTTCTATGGCTTCGAGAATCTCATGGCTCTGGATGTCAGAGTCCATCTTCTCCTTGAGAAGATCGGCAAAACCAAGGATTACCGCCAGTGGGTTATTGAGTTCATGGGACACGGCAGCAGCCAACTTTCCCTGGGGCGTCAACATATGTGTATCAAACAGTGTCCCTGAATTCTTTTTTGATTTTTCAATATCCCCTTCCATTACAACCAGTTGGGTAACAACTCCCAGATCTTCCAATGCTGGACAGGCTATAACTCTGCCACATTTAACTTCACGCCCTTCAAAATGTGTATACAAGACCCCGCAAGGTTCAGCTGTTTTAAGTGTGTCTTGCATGGGGCAGTAATGATTGAGCATATTACAGGGTTTATCCATATTATGAAGAACCCAATAACAATATTTCCCGATAATCTCATGCTTTGGCTTACCAAGTCTTTTTACAGACGCTTCATTTGCTCCTTTTATCCTATAAGCCCTGTCAATAACTATAATTTCGTCTCTAATACCATCGATAACGGCCTGTAAAAACAACTTGGTCTCCAGCAACTCCGCCTGCAACTTCAATTTTTGTTCTTCTTCCATGATCCCCCAGAATACACTGTAATTTTAGTGAAACAAGCCTTAGAAAAGTTCAAAATGACTAAACAGTTAGTGAGAATATTGCTGTATTTATTCAAACAGAACATATTTTTGACAACCGCCATATACCGAAAGGACGCAGGAAAGAGTTGTGTGTGGGGGGGGGCTGAAGCTGAAACATTAAACCACTCAACATATTCATTTATCCTTCTTTGCCTTGCCCCTTTAGCTTTTCTAGTTCACTTCTCATATTCTTCCATTCCAGAGCCCTGTTAATGGCGATCAATATCTGCTCTTTGCGGAAGGGTTTGGTAATGTAATCATAGACGCCTTTGCTTACTGCCTCTTCTGCTGATTCAATGGAAGCATATGCTGTAATAACTAATATGGGGATGTTTTTATCAATCTCTCTAATCTCACCGGCGAGTTCTATACCATTCATACCCGGCATTTTTAGGTCACTTATAATCAGATCAAAGTCTCCTTCTTTCACAAACTGAACGACCTCTAAAGGATTGTTGGTAGTAGTGACTTTGTGATCAGTCTTTTCTGAAACAATCATAGCTAGAAGAGCAAGCATGTCCAGCTCATCATCAACAATTAAAATCTTTGCGGTCATCATACCTCCTTGTCAGACAAAATGCCTGAATTAGATTGATTGGGATTTACCTGCTTTCGGTGAGTACAACTGGTAAGGTTACAATAAAAGTTGTACCCTTCCTCTCCCTATCCTCTCCTTCAGCCACGGTCTCAAAGTT
>JAPVWE010000215.1 GCA_028572035.1 Desulfobacteraceae bacterium
ACCTTCCTGTCACAGATCATACTTCCTTTATTCAGGAGGTATCGGGAACCTACCCCATTTTAGCTCTTGTTTTATTAGCCCGAAAATGATGATCCCCACTCCAATGCAAAGGAAAACATCAGCTAGGTTGAATACAGGCCAAAGATTAAGATCGACAAAATCGATTACTACGCCGTTACCTATTCGGTCCCATAGGTTGCCCAGGGTTCCTCCTAGAATCATCCCCAAGCCAACCTCATATTGCCATTTTCCTCGCATAACCTTTAGCCAGATGATGGTAATCAACACAATGATGGCGAAGTTGAGGAATATTATGAGAGGGGCCTCTCCTGAGAGAAGGCCGAACAAAGCTCCCGGATTTCTAAGGTGAGTAAGAGAGAGGACATTATCTACCAGAGTATAAGACTCACCCGGGGAAAGACTTCTTTGCACCAAGAACTTAGAGAGCCAGTCGCAAAAAAAGACCAGGATTGTTATAGGAATTAATGACATAGGGAAAACCTGCAGCGACCATACAAATTTGCCGAAGAAGGTTTGGGGGAGCTCAAACGAAGGCCTTTGGTCTGGTGACAGGCAAGATCGAGAGACCCCAGCAACTGGAAGGGCTGTAAAGAACTTTTAAGCCACCGCATTTCTATCTACACTGTCTTGAGATCTACAGCACGCATATGCTTCATAGCTCTTAAAGAATATACCACTGCCGTAGTACCAGAGTGCAGCAGTATGAAAACCAAGGAGTAGATGAGGGTGTCTAAAGAGTAAAAAGGAACTAATAGTATGCCCACCAGAATAGGTATATTGTAGAGGTTCCTTCTACCAGCTATCCGTCTGAATTTCCTTTCAAAACTTCCGCTATCATCTAAACTTTTGTCCATCGCCCTTCTAAATTGATCGTACACATGCCTGTAAAAGGCTATAAAAAGGATTATGAATATACAAAGAATCAATGGAGCGCTGCTATCTGTTGAACGAAAGAGATACCAGGAAAGAGCTATGAACCAGGAAAATTCAAACAACAAATCGAAAGAATGTTCCAAGGAACCCAGCCTGCTTGTTCTCAATTTCACTCTTGCTAATTTGCCATCTAGCCCATCAGCTATCCCTACAACAAAGGTCAGAATCGAAGCAGGTAGCAGGTAGCCAAGAAAGAATAAAGCAGCTACACCATAGGCTAGGACATTGACCAGGATAGTCACTTGATTTGGTGTGATATCAAAACTAGCCATCCATGATACGAGTCTGTTCTCTACCGGTTTATGAATGTAACAAGCGAGAGCGTCGGAAGGGTTTTTGCTTGCGTTTTCAATGATGATTTTTTCCGCACGTCCTAGATCTTGTTCTGTATCAATATCAATCCACCAGGGTGTAATCTCTTTTCTCATCTTTGATGCATAGCTTTCGATTTTGGCAATATCAAAAACTTGAGCATCTCTATTTTTGGCAGCTCTAGCAATGCCAGCCGCAAGCTCCTCTCTGCCTTCCTTTACCGCCTCTTCAATGTAAGAAAATATCTTCGGTGAGCACAGAAAGATACCGGTATCTACACAATTTGATTTCTCTATATCCTTGCCTATTTCAACAATTTTTCCTTTCCTTTCCAGAACTACCGTATCCCCTGGCAGCGGCTCTCTTCTGTCAACAGCCAAAATAACAGAACTCCTCAGCTCGGAGCTGGCAAGCTTCCTCAGAATGCGATCATCAAAGATGTGATCTGACATTAACAGGATAAAGTCCTCCTTAAGTGATTCTTTGGCTTTCAAAAGGGAGACTCCGTTCCCTCTTCGCCATTCCGTATTCTCAATATAGCTTACCTTCACACCATACTTACTTCCATCCCCCAATTCTCTTTTCATTCTATTCTTAAGGTAACCTGTAACTACTAAGAATTCCCAGATGCCTGCTTGTTTCGCGGTCAATATTACCCTTTCCAAAAGAGACAAGCCTAAGAGCTCAACTAGTCCCTTAGGCTTATCTTTTGTTAGACTCGCCAGTCTTCTTCCTTCCCCGGCAGCAATTACTAGCGCTCTCATCTTTATCTTTCACGCTTTCCCTGGATGAACTCCTCCACCATGCCCCTGGCTTTATCATCAGGGAACTGCTCTGGGGGATGTTTCATAGTGTACGCAGAAATTGAGGTAAGAACACCACCCACTCCTCTATCCAGGGCTAACCTGCAGCACCTAATAGCATCTATTACACAGCCAGCAGAATTTGGTGAGTCCTCTACGCTCAGCCTTAGTTCTAGATTCATTGGAACATCACCAAAGACTCTCCCTTCCATTCTGAGGAAACAAATCTTGTTGTCTTTTTGCCAGGCTACATAGTCAGACGGACCAATATGGATATTGTCTGGCTCTAGTGGTTCGTTTAGGACGGACTGAACCGCCTCTGTTTTGGAAGTCTTTTTTGATTCAAGTCTTTCTCGTGCCAGCATATTCAGAAAGTCTGTGTTTCCACCCGTATTTAGTTGGTAGGTCCTATCTAGCTTAACACCCCTGTCTGTGAATAATTTAGCAAGGGTTCTGTGGGTAATAGTAGCTCCAATCTGTGCTTTAATGTCATCTCCTACTATGGGAAGACCTTTTTGCTCAAATCTTTCTGCAAATTGCCTATCAGAAGCAATAAAAACTGGAATGCAGTTAATAAGAGCAACATTTGCTTCTAAACAGCAGTCTGCATAGAACCTCGCCGCGTCTTCTGAGCCAACGGGAAGGTAGTTTAAGGCGATTTCTGCTTTGCTCTCGTTTAGAACATCTACTATATTTGCTTCTTTTTCCTGTGAAATCACAAAGGTTTGATTGTCTGGTAGCTCTTTCATATGTTGAGCAACACCATCAGAAACCTTACCCATAATAACATTAATACCAATCCTTGGAATATCTTTACAGAA
>JAPVWE010000216.1 GCA_028572035.1 Desulfobacteraceae bacterium
GATATTATCCGATGAGGTGCCGATGTTTGAGTTCACCTTTATTGACAGCCCTTCACCAATTCCACATGTGTGGAAATTCTTGTGCTTCTTGTTTGCCAGGACAACAACCCTTCCCTGGGCCACCTTCTCTCCAAGGCAGGATGGATCAATTCTCTCTTTTTCAGCTATATATTTCATCTCCGGGGTCAAGACCCCATCCCTTGCCTTTCTTAGCTGAGTCATTGTAGCCTTTCTCCTTTTTGAGGGGTCAGGTCTTAACATTTGACACAATAAATCATTTTGCGGTACAATATTCTAATAGCAGTTCTGTCAAATGTTAAGACCTGACCCCTTTTTAAGGTTGTACACTCCCAGGGCCTTTACCTGCTTTGAACCCCTTGCTGATTGCCTTTCTGGTAAAGTCATTGGCCATCTCAGCCCCTTTTATGACACCGTTACCCATGGCCAAGAATGTAGCTAAGGCTGCAGAGAAAACGCAACCACTTCCATGGGTATGTTCGGATTCTATCTGAGGCCCTCCAAAACGATAGACCTCCTTACCATCATATAAAATATCCACACACTCGTTCTCAAGATGGCCTCCGGTTATAATAACATTAGCAGGACCAAACTCCTTGATCCGCTGTGCTGCTGCTACCATCTCATCTATATTGCTTACCTTCTTACCGCTCAAGACCTCAGCCTCGTGTAAGTTGGGGGTCACAACAGTTGCTAATGGTAAGAGCTGTTCCCTCATTATCGTTAAAGCATTGGATTCGAGTAAAACCTTTCCTGCTGATGAAAGGATTACCGGATCTACTACGAGCGAGGGTAATCTATATCTTTCAACGGTTCTCACCACAGCCTTGAGGATATCTGCGTTGAGGAGCATCCCGGTTTTTGTAGCATGGGGACACATATCACTGATTACACTATCCATCTGGGCAACAACAAAATCAGGGGCAACCTTAAGAATGCTATCCACCCCCAGCGAATTCTGGGCCGTCAAAGCACTTATTACAGTTAAGGGATAGGCCCCAAGAGCATATATGGTTTTGATATCTGCCTGGATCCCTGCCCCCCCACCACTGTCTGAACCTGCTATCGTCAACACCTTTATCATTTATAAGATGATAAAAAGCCGTTTTCTCCTTAAAAGAAAACGACTGATTTTATCCCAGGTCACGTTAGGTCTTTTCAAAAATGGATATCAGCCTAAACACCTCTATGTAGGTAATATATCAATCCACTTACAAATTTGTCAATCAAATTTTACCCTTACTCGCTTGTCTTCTTGACTTTAACAGCTATTTACCATATATGGTTAACCTTATGGAAAGGACTTTCTGATCTAAGTATAATGGTCTCGTAAAAAGTCTATTCACCGGTCATTGCGAGGAGTGAAGCGGTTGCGAGGCGGAGCCGAAGCAAACCCGGAGCCTTTCCTTTACAACTAAGAAGTATGATACCTGACATCACGGAAACTGAGATTCCTCGCTGTGCTCGGAACAGGCTCCGCAATCTCCTGATTTCAAGCAGTTACAGCCAATGAGATTGCTTCGCTACGCTCGCAATGACAGCACCGGCGACTTTTTACGAGACCATCAAAAGTATGCAGGAAAATCTCTGCATAGTCCGATATATTCTATGACGTATTAGAATCGGTTTTCAGGGCCACTGTCAATAGATTGACGTTTGGCCCTGCTTTGGCCAGCAGGTGATTGTGTCGCACACTTTCAGAGGGAGGCTCCAGGAGCGATTGGCACAAGTTTTGCAGTTGATAATTGAGAAGAAGAGCAACGCCCAGGGGTGATCAGCCCGCAAGAATTCCATAAATAATGCAACTCAAAATACCCTGGCAATGCAAGAAAACAAGTAAACACACAGGAGGATAAACATGGATAAAGGTCTTGATATTGAGGATTTTGATGCCTTCTTTAACATGCGGAGGAAATTTTGGGAAGAGAGTCGAGACAGGCCATTGACTGAGAAGGCGAGGAATGAGGGTCGCGAATTAGGTCACAAAATAGTAAGAGAGAAAACCCATGTAGTGTACCCCTGCCCTGCCCGCAGTGTCAGTGCCGGCTGATAGTGCCGCAGCTCGGTTCCCTCATCGGCCCCCATCTGGCTATGTATTTCTCCCTGGCTTGCAGATTGACCAGCGCCAGGGGCTACTCCCCCTCATTGCCCAGGCTGTCAATTCTCGTTGATTTTCTCAACTAGGACTTGCTCTTAAATCTCTTTAGAGCAGACCCCAAATTCGCACGGAGCAGACCCGGCCCCACCCTTCTTAAATAGAATCCAAATAGGATGATAACATAGGGTCTCTTTTTGAAAAGAGCCCCCATCAGGATACGTTGCTCCCGATGAGGGCTTTATACAACCTCTGTGAATGCCGATTACTTCACAGCAGCCTTTAAGGCTTTCCCTGGTACAAACTTGGCAATCTTCTTTGCCTTGATCTTTATCTCTTCCCCGGTCCCTGGATGTCTTCCTTTTCTTGCCTTTCTTTTTCCCACCTTAAAGGTTCCGAAACCAATCAGTGTGACCGTGTCCTTCTTTTTCAACGCCTTGGTAATGGTTGAAAAAACACAATTCACCGCTGCCTTAGCCTCTTTCTTGGTACAGACCACCTTGGCTACCTCGTTCACTAAATCTCCCTTGTTCATGCTACCCCCTCCTTTCTCCTATATGGTAAAGTGGTTAATTAATGATACTATTAACTAATATAACTTCTGGGATATTTCAACCTAAAAATTCTCCAGAATCCCTTCTGAATGCCTCAGTCCCTTCTTGATGACTCGCTATATGTCTACCCTATGGAATGCCCCATAGATCTGGGAGAGGTGTTCACTCTTCTTAGTATCTTTCCAAATCTTTTGATCT
>JAPVWE010000217.1 GCA_028572035.1 Desulfobacteraceae bacterium
GAGTGCCAGTGGGCTTCCAGTGGTAGCTGGTCATTCCGGTGGTGTTCCTGATGCTGTACAGGATGGAAAAACCGGATTTTTGGTCGATCCAGATACTCCAGAGGATATTGCCTCTGCAATAAAGCTTTTGCTTATCGATTCTGATCTTGCCAGACGGCTGGGGAATGAGGGGCGACATTGGATTGAAACAGAAATGAGTTGGGAACACGTGGCTAAGCGGTTGCGTAATGCTATACAAAGCCTAACGTGCGCAAGGAACCTACAAGAGACTTAGGCAAAATCATCGAATCTGGAAAGACCTTGCATATCAGTGCCGTGATTTTGTTGAAAGCAATTATTCCTGGCAAAAAGAATATTGATAATCTGGAAAATTTCTTCCGGGAGATTTCGGAGTCATAAGACCTCAATGGTAGAAGATGAGCGGGAGGTTTTGAGGTGAATGAGGTGTTGCTCGGTACGCATGTGTGGATTTTTTTCTTGCTGAGCTTTCCCCAGACCGGAAGATCCAGGATTTCTTAGATGTAGAGGCTATTTGGTAATGTGTGGAATTTGCGGAAAACTCTGGAACAGTCCCGGTAAAATAGATGAGGAATTGATCCGGAAGATGGGGGATGCAATGGGCTATAGGGGGCCGGATGATGAAGGTATATTTATAAGCCCAGATTTGGAAGTAGGTTTGGGGCACAGGCGGCTAAGCATCATCGATCTATCAGAGGCAGGTAGACAACCGATGTCTAACGAGGATAAAACAGTATGGATGGTTTTTAATGGGGAAATTTATAATTTCCAGTGTTTAAGAGAGGAACTTGAAAGTAAAGGCCACCGCTTCAGTTCCCAAACGGATTGTGAGGTTGTCATCCACCTTTATGAAGAGGAAGGGATTGAGTGTGTAAAACATCTAAGGGGTATGTTCGCCTTTGGATTATGGGATGATTGCCAAAAGAAGCTGTTTCTTTGCAGGGACAGGATTGGTATCAAGCCCCTGGTTTACTATCGGGATGGGGTGTGCCTTGTTTTTGCCTCAGAGATTAAGGCAATTCTAAAGGATGATCAAGTCAAGCGGGAGTTGGATTGGACCGCACTTGGGCTCTATCTAACCCTCAATTCCATCCCAGCCCCATGGACTATCTTTAAAAACATTAAAAAGCTTGAACCCGGTTGCTATCTTACAGCTGAGAAGGGGAAAATTACGATCAAGAGATACTGGGACATAAAGACCCCTGTGGAGACTACAGGGGATGGTGAATCATTTTCCTATCAAAGGCAGAGGCTCTATGAATTGGTGAATGAGTCAGTAAGGCAAAGGCTTATATCAGATGTGCCTATTGGGGCCTTTTTAAGTGGAGGGGTTGATTCCAGTATTATTGTTGGGCTTATGGCCCGGAATATGGATAGGCCCGTAAAGACATTCTCCGTAGGTTACAAGGACATCCCCCTTTACGACGAGACGAATTATGCCAGAGAGGTAGCGGAGTTCAACAGGACTGATCATCACGAATTAAAAATAACCTCAAAGGATGTGCTAGAGGTCTTCCCAACTGTTTTGGATAATCTCGATGAGCCCTTTGCCGATTCCTCTGTGATCCCAACATATGTGGTTAGCAGAGAGACCAAAAGGAATGTCACCGTGGCCTTGTCTGGCGATGGTGCAGATGAACTCTTTGCCGGCTATCGAGTATATCAGGGTGAATATTGGGCCCGATATTACTCGCTGTTTCCAGAAATACTTAGAAAGGGGATTATAAAGCCGGCTTTTGCACTCCTGCCTGATTCTCGTGACAGTAGTTTGCTGGAATACCTGAGAAGGGCGAAAAAGTTTATCGATGGTGTTGACAGCTCATTGCAAAAGAGGGTCTGTGCATGGAGGGAGGTTTTTAGCGAGGATGCACGGCGCTTGGTTTTGAGAGAGGAGATCCTTAAAAGGGTACCTCTTTGGACGGCTCAAGAGATTATAGCAGACAGGTTAAATAGATTTGATGGGGACTCTATCAACAAGATGCTTTACTTAGATGTAACTGAATCCCTGCCCAACGATATGCTGACCAAGGTAGATAGGATGAGCATGAGGAATTCATTGGAGGTGAGGGTCCCCTTTTTAGACCATAGTGTAGTTGAGTTCGCATTTAATATTGAGGGAAGAAACAAACTGAGGGGAAGGAAAAGGAAATATATTCTTTTGGAGACCTTTAAATCAATTCTACCAACCAAGATCCACTCTCGGCCAAAGTGGGGTTTTGAAATCCCTATTGGTAGGTGGTTGAAGAAGGATCTGAGGTTTCTTATTGACGAATATCTATCTGAGGAATTCATAAAAAGACAGCAGATATTTGAATACGATTATGTCCATGAACTTGTGGAAAGTCATCTAAACAACAGAAAAGATACATCATGGCATCTGTGGAGTTTAATCGCTTTTGGACATTGGTATAGGAAGTATTTTTAGACAGCCGGATACTCAAGATAGGATAAAAGTCGTACATGTTATCACACGCCTTGATAGGGGAGGCTCTGCTCAAAACACGTTGCTCACCTGCCTGGGATTGATTGAAAGATATGAGCTGGTACTTGTCCATGGCCTTTCCCTTGAATCTCAGATGACCGATTGGGAGAAAAAGGCGGTTGAAAGTGGAATTAAGGAGGCTAAGGACCGAGGCATAAAGGTCGTTGCTATGCCCTCTTTGGTTCGAAAAATATCTCCTGTTCAAGACCTTCGGGTCTTTTTCTGTCTATGGAGGTTGATGATTCGGGAAAGGCCCTCTATCGTTCACACCCATACCTCTAAGCCAGGAATTCTTGGCCGCTGGGCGGCCAAAATGGCCGGCGTGCCCATCATAGTCCATACACCTCATGGCCACGT
>JAPVWE010000218.1 GCA_028572035.1 Desulfobacteraceae bacterium
AGGGTCTTGAACCCAGGCGTGTTGATGGAGGAGAAATGGACAAATATGTCCTGACCGTCTTCCTGACTGATGAAGCCATATCCCTTCTTTTCACTAAACCACTTTACCGTCCCTTGTGCCAAAGCTCCAATCTCCTTTCTAAAATTACCTCTTATGCACCCAATGCTCAGGTTGTCACTCTAGGAAAAGGAAACCATGCTTGAGAGCGAAACCAACCTGCCAATAGAGCCAGGCCTTTACCACAGGGCACGATAGTATAGAGCCTGGCAAAAGGTCAAAGGGAAAAGCTGAAACAGATCCTTGGTAGGAACAATCAGAGCATAAGGTATCGTGCTGCTATAGGTAATGTTCAAAGTAACTCACTCAATTCTTCTCCCTGCGGTGTGCTGAAGGCGGGCAGGAGAATCAGTCCACGGAAGGCGGAATAGCCAAGGGTTACATTAGAGGATCTTCTTTATCTCCTCTGTTAAGGCTGGTACTATATCAAAGAGATCACCAACTACACCATAGTCGGCCTTCTGGAAGATAGGGGCATCAGGATCCTTATTTATGGCTACGATATACTTGGAGGTACTCATTCCGGCTAAGTGTTGAATGGCCCCTGAAATACCACAGGCAATATAGAGATTTGGAGACACAACCTTGCCTGTTTGCCCTACCTGGTCTGAGTGAGGCCGCCACCCGGCATCCACCGCAGAACGTGAGGCGCCCACAGTTGCACCAATGAGATCTGCCAGCTCCTCCAAAACGTTATAATTCTCCGGCCCCTTCATTCCTCTTCCGCCAGAGACAATTCTTTCGGCCTCAGTAAGATCGACCTTGCCCCTTGCCTCCTGAATAAACTCAACAACCTTTGTTTTTATCTGGGAGTCATCAAGGCTGAATTCGGCATCAGTAATCTCGACTGACCTTGACTCATCAGGCTCATTCAATTCAAAAACGTTGGGCCTTGCTGTGGCTATTTGGGGAGAGCTATCTTTGAAGGTAACCGTGGCATAAGCCTTGCCTGCATAGATGGGCCTTTCTGCAACCAGGTTGCTGTTGTCAAGAGAAACTGCTACACAGTCTTGAGCCATACCAACGCCAAGCCTGGCAGCGAGCCGGCCTGAGAGATCCTTTCCCTGTACTGAAGCGCCCAATAGGATGATAGCAGGCTCATGGGCCTGGGCTAGCTGTGCGATAACTGATACATAAGCATCTGTGGTATAGGTTGCCAAGCGATTATCATCGGCGACAATAACCTTGTCTGCACCGTATTTCCCAAGCATCGATGCCTTTTCCTTGATATTAGAACCTAAAAGGATGGCAGTTACTGGCTGGCCCATCTTGTCCGCCAGCCTCTTACCCTCACTTACCAGTTCAAAGGATATTTTTCTTAGTTCCCCTTCTCTATGTTCAGCAACTATCCAAATTCCCTGTGCCATTGTTATCTCCTGTTATTATTGTTAAGTAATAACTATCTTTCAGCTAAATAAGCTTTGCCTCTTCATGAAGTAACCGTGCCAGATTGGCGGCCTTTTCTTGTGGTGTTTCACCTTCTACTATCTTTCCAGCCTCTCTTTCCTTAGGAGGTGTGATTTGCATAATCTTTATCTTTGCCCCACTTTCTCCAACTTCACTTGCATCCAGATCTAAATCGGCAAGTGTCTTAACATCAAAGGGTTTCTTCTTTGCCTTCATTATACCGGGTAATGACGCATATCTTGGCTCGTTTAATCCCTTTTGGGCTGTAATTAGAGCTGGCAAAGACGCCTCAATAACAAGGGTCCCACCTTCAACCTCTCTGTGAGCCTTTACGGACGAACCATCTTCACTAACTTCCAATTTGAGAACTATGGATATCTGGGGAATGTCCAAGAGTTCTGCAAGGCCGGATCCAACCAAACCGTAATCATCATCCACCCCCTGTTTGCCGCAGAGGATAATATCATAGTCAAGGTCTTTAATAACTGCGGCAAGAACTCTGGCAGTACCAAGAGAATCACTACCAGTAACGGATGGATCATCTACCAAGATTCCTTTATCAGCACCCATGGCCAAGGCAGTTCTTATGGATTCGGTCAACCGTTTTGGGCCTACTCCTATGATGGTGACATCACCGCCAAATTTTTCTTTGAGGCGTAGGGCCTCTTCAACCGCATACTCATCGTATGGGTTCATAACCCATTTAATATTATCAGTAACGATTGACATACCATCCGGGGCAACCTTGATTTGAGTTTCCGTATCAGGCACCTGTTTCAGACAAACTAAAAAGTTCACGTTATCCTCCTTTCTGATTATCTTTGTCTATTAATTCTTGAGATCTGCCATATCATACTGGCAAAGAACACCCCTTATTTGGGTTAAAATCCTTAACACTAAACTGTTTATTGTGTCAATAGAGATCAGATAAAAAGAGCTAAAAAATTGTGGATGTCCGTTGATAAGGCCTGGGCAAAAGGTAAAATTAGCCCTTGACATAATCTTGGCTCAAAAATTATACTCTTAGCCAAAACGTAGTCACATTATAGCTATATTGTAGTTATTTTTTGTTTACCCTGTTAGAATGCCCTGCTGCCCCGTTAAATATGTTTGCTAAAGAGACAGGTCAGATTTGGGCCACTTACTACTGAGAGCATCAAATAGTTTGCAATGTCGGGAACGGGCATGAGGTCTTTTCTGCAGTGACTGGTGGGAGGCCGCTGTGCTTTTCACGACTTATCAGTGGGGGAAGCCGCAGCCCCCGACTTGTCGGGGGAATGCGGAGCCCCGCCTATCTCTGGCGGGACGCAGATAAGTCGTAGAAAAGACCAGGCCGGGAGCCTCGGAACAGAAGAAAAGATCTCATGACCATC
>JAPVWE010000219.1 GCA_028572035.1 Desulfobacteraceae bacterium
CATGGTCTCGTTTTATTTCTCACCGCAGAGCCGCAGAGGGCGCAGAGATGAATAATTTTTCCTTTGCCGTTGAGAGGACGGCAAAGGAAAATCGCTCAGACCCGCTGAAAGCGGGACGATAGGACCATTTTAGGTTTGCAGCCTTAGTCAGATGTTCGTAATGAATGGTAAATATCTAAAGAGTTTCTATCCCCACCATGGATGAGTCTTTTTGCTTTCCGCCCTCTCAGCGGAAAGCAAAAAACAACTAAACCTCAGCGTCCTTTGCGTCTCTGCGGTGAACTATTACCTATTTACCTCTATGAAAATGCCTAAAGTTTAAATTTGCTGTTGTTTCGACTTCGGCGGATGAATGGTGCGCCTTTCACTGATTCCTAAATCCACAATTCCAGATAACCCTGCCCATCACTCTAACTCACTTTCAACTTTAGGCACTTTAGCTCACTTGTAACTTTTTGTATTTGTGTCCTCACTATCAGAGTCCAGATTAAACAGCTTTCGGGCAATGTCTAAATAGAGATTTCGTGAAGTCCTGTCTTCTTTCTTTTTTAAGAGGACAATGGGATCGTTTAAGATCTTTTTGGCAATCGATATAGTCAGATTTTCTACACCTTTCCTCTGCTCTGGTGTGAGATCATCAAGACTGGAAAGGGTTTTTTTCAACTCCATCTGGCGTATATTCTCACACTTGTCCTTGAGGGCCACTATGGTTGGAACAACATCCAGGGTCTTGAACCATTCGCTGAATTTGATAACCTCCTGATCCACCATCCTCTCTGCCTTGACTGCTTCCCCTTTTCTCTTATTGATGTTGGACTCAACAATTCCTGTAAGGTCATCAATGTCATAGACAAAGACGTTTTCTATTCCATTTACCTGGGGCTCAACATCTCTGGGCACAGCAATATCTATAAAAAAAAGTGGCCTGTTTTTTCTGCGCCTCATCGTATTTTTTACCTGGTTTAAAGAGATTACCGGCTCCGGGGAAGCGGTGGAGGTGATAACAACATCTACCACCAGCAACTGATCACTTATCTCTTCAAAGGAGATTGCCTTTCCATGAAAGTGATCTGCCAATTCTACGGCCCGGCTAAAGGTCCTGTTGGCTACCAGGATTTTGGCTATCCTGTTATTCAAAAGATATGTGGCAGCAAGCTCTGCCATCTCTCCAGCCCCGATCAGGAGAACCTCTTTCCCCTGTAAGTCTCCAAATATCTTTTTGCCTAATTCCACGGCCGCAAAGCTTACAGAAACGGCAGATCCTGATATGTCTGTTTCAGTCCGTATTTTCTTAGCCAGTGAGAAGGTCCTGTGCATCAGCCTGTTAAGAATTACAGAGGATGATTTATGATTCACTGCTATCCTATAGGCCTCTTTAACCTGTCCCAGTATCTGTGGTTCGCCAACTATCATTGAATCAAGACTGGCACCCACCCTGAATATATGGCGTATTGCCTCCTCATTATCATAGATATAGAGTGTTGACCCAAGTTCCTCTTTTTTAATTCCACTCACGTGGGAGAGGAATTCTATGACAGATTCCTTAGCCTCTTTTTCCTTATCGGTTGTGAACAGAATCTCCACCCGGTTGCAGGTGGACAGCACCATGGATTCTTTGATATCCTGAATGCTTCCGATGGAGTTCATCACTTCATCTATATTATGTCCTCCGAAGGCAACTAATTCTCTCAATTCAACCGGTGCAGTCTTATGATTCATGCCTATATCGACTATTGCTGTCATGGCAATTAGTTTCCTTCTAAGCTCTTGAAACTATGATACCCCTCCATCAAAAAGTTGACTCCAATGAAGGTGAAGATCAGGATGAAAAAGCACCCTATGGACATGAGGGCAGAGCGTCTGCCGCGCCATCCTACAGCCATTCTCTGATGCAAAAGTGCTGCATAGCAAAGCCATGTTATCAAAGACCAGACCTCTTTTGGATCCCAGAGCCAGTAAGAGCCGTGGGAGCCCTGGGCCACGATAGAGCCGGTAATCATGCCTATGGTAAGAAGGAGAAACCCATAGTTGATTGCCTGATAATTGATTGAATCGAGGCTGTTGAGGGAAGGAAGCCTGCTGTAGAAGGCCCCGAGCCTTTTTGACTTTATCTGATGTTCCTGGATCAGATACATAACCCCGGCAATAAAGGCAATGGCAAAGATAGCATCCCCCAACAAAGCAGTGGCTACATGTAGTGGAAGCCAGAAACCTTTAAAGATGGGTCTCACCGTGATGGGTGAAATGGGGATTGTTGAGGAGATAATCATCAAAAAGGTGGAGAAGGGAACGACAAATGAGCCTAAAACCATAATCCTGAATCTCAGCTGAAAGATGATATATGCACCGATTATAGTCCAGGAAAAAAATGAGAGTGCCCCCTTGAAGTTTAAAGCAGGCACAGCACCCAGCTGATAATAACCAAGGGCAAGGTAGATGGAATTGAGTGCAAAACCTGCGAGAAGAATTCTGTGTGACCAGAACCCTACTTTCTTGTTTTTCTTTATGATAAAGAACAAGAAACCGGCTGTAGCTATGAGATATAGAATAAGGGTCAACCTAAAAAAAACGATATGCATTTTACATCCTTCTATAGACTTGTTTAACACCTGGTATTGCCCGTGACCTTCTTGAGCCTATCAGACATGATCCTTATACCGAATTGAAACAGGCCCGGGCTTCCCAGGGTCTGAAACTTCATTGCCTGCATAAAAGCCTAATATGATTATTGCTTTAGATCCGTATATACCTTAGTGACTTTGCCTAACTCCCAATTTAGCCACGAGTTTGGGGCTTTCCGTCAGTTCCGAGGCTCCCGGGCTGGT
>JAPVWE010000220.1 GCA_028572035.1 Desulfobacteraceae bacterium
CCGCTTCAAACCCTGCGCACGAGCAACTCGTCATTGTCCTCTAGGGCCTTTGTCCGTGTGCGCCAGTTTGAAGCGGCCTACCGACTCGTCTTTGTGAGGGCATGGTAAAAAAAGACATCTCCATGCTCATTCACCAGTTAATTTCAAAGAGCTAAAATGTTACCGTAATTTAATGTATAGGAATTTCCTTTTTTCGAGTCCACCGCAGGCGGATTATATAACTTGCAAAATTAAAGAGAAACCAGGGTTTCAGAGGATAGACCATGAGGGCCTTCGGACCGATTCCATCAAGGCGACTGGGTAATAGCCTTGGGATAAACAATATCCCCCCCAAGTTTTGCACTTTCTCCTGTGTCTATTGCCAGATCGGGAACACAGAACAGTTGCACTGTAAACGACAGACATTTTATAGTGCAGATGATCTAGCAAGAGAGGTTAGAGAAAAGGTTAATGAGCTAAGAAAAAGGGAGACAAAGATAGATTACCTGACCTTTGTTCCTGATGGCGAGCCAACTCTGGATATTAACCTTGCAAGGAATATTGAGCTTATAAGCCCATTAGACATAAGAATTGCGGTTATTACCAATGGATCTCTCCTGACTCTTAAAGATGTGAGAGAAGATCTACAAAAGGCAGATCTGGTTTCGCTGAAAATTGACGCTGTAACGAGAGAAAACTGGCTAAGAATTAATAGGCCACATAACTCGCTGGATCTTAAAGCAATCTTAGAGGGGATGCTGGAATTTAAAGGTATTTTTAAAGGTGAGATAGTCACCGAGACCATGCTTCTCAAAGGAATGAATGATAGTTACGAGGAGATCAAAAAGATAGCCGATTTCTTAACCTTACTGAGACCGGTGAAATCATATATTTCCATCCCTACCAGACCAACGGCAGTAAGAGGGATACTGCCTGCCAGTGATCAGGCCCTTAATATGGCCTACCAGGTCTTTAAAGAGCATCTACCCAATGTAGAATATCTAATCGGCTATGAGGGAAATGAGTTTGGTTTCAGTGGTAATATTGAAGAGGATTTGCTCGGCATCACCTCGGTTCATCCAATGAGAGAAGAGGCTGTTAGGGAATATTTGAAAAAGGCAGGTGCGGATTGGGATGTAATAACCAGTCTGATAAAAAGGGGCTCCCTGATAGAAGTGGAGTATCAGGGGAAGAACTTTTACATAAGAAAACTGCCAAGGCAAGAACTCAAGGCCTGAAGAAATTCTTTCAATTTCCTCCGAGACATAAATCTGTAGCGGTTCGCACCGGATTAGACCGTCTTTTCCTCGCTTACATGATCTGCCTGCCCGTAATCAATGATATTGCCGGCAATAGCCAATCTCACCGCAGTCTCGATTAGTAACCAGGCACCCAGCCTCAAAGGCCTGCCTCACAAAGCAGGGAATACACTCCAACCCTATTTTCAATCGCGATGCCTTTTCCTGTAACTGTCAGTCAACTTCGGTAATGGCTATAGCATCCTGTTCGCAGACCTCCATACAGCTTTCGCATCCAATACATTCCTCTGCATTAACAGGAACCGACTTTTCATCCTTCATCTCAAAGACATCTACAGGACACACATCTACACACTCTTCGCATCCTATACATTTTTCCTCATGGACTTCCACCGTATACATAGCTCAACTCCTTTTCAATTTGGTATTAAGGTGCTATTCGTAGAATCGTTTCACTCTTTTCCTGACAAATGTCAAGATTTTTTGTCTGTTCAACAAACCTTTCATCTCAGAAGGAATCTGCCCGGTCGCTTTCTCTGACTCCTTGATTCTGGCATCGATTTGGTCCATCTGCTGCTTTAGCACCCGGGCTTGGTCCCTTAAGAATGCTATCTCCTGCTCTGGAGTCAGCGGTCCCCAGGGAGAAAATGTAAGCCTTGAGAGTTGCTGACTGTTTTTGAAGGGTTTTCTATGGAGATTTCCTGTGGAAATAATCAAAGATATTCTTAGCTACTACCTGATTGATTGCTGGGACTCCATTTAAATCCTCAATCTCTGCCCTGGCTATAGATTGAAGATCTCCCAGATACTTGAGCAATGCCTTTTTTCTTTTTGGCCCCACTCCAGGAATCCTATCGAGCTCAGATCCTGTCAGCCTTTTCTTGCTCCTTTTTCGGTAATAACTGAGCGCCCTTCTGTGGGTCTCATCCCTGAGACGCATAAGGAGAGACAGGACTGGATGATTGCGGGCAAGGATAAGAGGGTTTTTCCTGTTTGGAAGATATATCTTATCTACGGCCCGCGGTTCTCCTTGATCAGCCTTTGCTATAGATATAACATCAGGTGGGGTCTCAAGGCCAAGGGCATCTATCGTTTTCAGGGCTACGGACAGATGACCCTTTCCTCCATCTATAACAAAAAGGTCCGGTGGCTGGCCCTTTTTCAGTCTTCTTTTAATCACCTCTGCTATCATGGCATAATCGTCGATTCCCTCTACCTCTTTTATCCTGTAATTGCGATAGCCAGATTTTTGCGGTACCCCTTCAACAAAGGCCACCAGAGAGGCTACAGCAAGCTCACCTTTCAGATTGGATATATCTATTCCTTCTATGTGTGCTGGTTTCCTTCCTAGATGTAATATGGATTTTGCTTCCTCAAGGATGGCGGACTGGTCGCTTTTTTGTCGTTCTAATAATATATTCTCAGCATTTACCACTGCCATATTAACAAGCTTTTTCTTATCTCCCCTGGACGGGACTGAGATAGATACCTTTTTCCCAGCCATCCCTGTCAGCCATTCGGAAATCAACCGCTTATCATCTATTGCATCCGAGAGGATTATCTCAGAGGGGA
>JAPVWE010000221.1 GCA_028572035.1 Desulfobacteraceae bacterium
TGGATAGCGTCCTGTTCCTTGTTTAATCTAAATTCCATTTTTACCCCGTTTCTAAAGAAGTCCTCCTTTGAACTCGGCCTTTCTTTTTTCCAAGAAGGCCCCCATTCCTTCTCTGGCATCCTCACTGGCCATGCAGATGCCAAATGCATCGGACTCCATGTGGCAACCGGTCCTGAGATCCTGGTCGCAACCCCTATTGATAGTATCTTTGACGGCCCGGATAGACACCCTACCTTTTGATGCCAGCAACTTTGCCACCTTCATTGTCTCTTCCCACAAGGCTTCTCTTGGAAATACCTTGTTTACAAGCCCAATTTCCCTGGCCTCTTGGGCGCTGATCATAACTCCAGTCATACAGAGTTCTTTGGCCATTGACTTACCAACGAGACGAGATAACCTCTGGGTACCGCCAAAGCCTGGGATAACCCCCAAGGTTATCTCTGGCTGGCCAAACTTAGCAGAATCGGCAGCATATATAAAATCACATGCCATTGCTATCTCTATTCCCCCACCAAGGGCAAAACCATTGACACAGGCAATTACCGGTATCGCAAGGGCCTCTAATCGAAAGAGGACGTCCTGACCTTGCCTTGAGAAGGCCCTCCCTTCTAATGGGGTAAAATCCCTCATGACAGCTATATCCGCCCCTGCAACAAAGGCCTTATCTCCCTCTCCTGTGAGGATAAGGACCTTTATGGATTTATTGGCAGCGATTTTTTCCAGTGCATCTTTCATCTCTTCTACCACTGCCGGATTAATAGCATTTAAAACTTTAGGCCTGTTAAATCTGATTATGGCAATATTTTCCTCCATCTCGGAGATAATAGTTTCATAAGACATGGCAGACTCCTTTTTCGATTGACTATTTTCGATTGATGCTTTTCAATATTCAATCATCAATCATCACTAGACTCTCTCGAGGGCCATGGCCATCCCCTGGCCTCCCCCTATACATAAGGCAGCAAGACCTAACTCGACATCATTTCTTACCATCTCATTCATCAGGGTCAATACAATTCTGGCACCGGTGCAGCCAATTGGATGGCCTATGGATATCCCACTTCCCAAAAGATTGGTCTTGTCCGGATCCAGGCCTAGCTCCCTGATACAGGCAATGGCCTGTGAGGCAAAGGCCTCATTGAGCTCAATTTGACCAAAATCGCTTATCTTCAATCCAGTGCTTTTTAGAACCTTTCTGACAGCAGGAATGGGCCCCAGGCCCATGAAGGCCGGATCTACACCCCCTGATGCAAAGGCCTTGATTTTAACCATGGGTTTCACCCCTGAATCCTTTGCTTTCTCAGCTGACATTAAGAGCAGGGCAGCGGCAGCATCATTAATACCAGAGGCATTGCCTGCTGTAACAGTACCATCTTTCTTGAATGGCGGTCGTAACTTTGCCATCTTTTCCACACTGGTATCCATTGGCCTTTCGTCGGTGTCAAAAACAAGAGGTTCACCTTTCCTATGTGGAATGGTAACAGGCACAATCTCTTGTCTGAAGATACCTTCTTCTATCGCCTTTCTTGCCCTTGCGTGACTCATGGCACCCAGTTCATCCTGTTCCCTACGAGAGATCTCGTATTTTTCGGCAATGTTTTCAGCTGTTAAACCCATGTGATAACCGTAAAAGATCTCCCAGAGTCCATCAAAGACCATCAAATCAACCAGATCACTATTGTTCATCCTTGCCCCCCATCGTACGGTATTTGATGCGTAGGGTGCCATAGTCATGTTTTCCATACCGCCGGCAAGAATAGTGTTGGCCTCACCCTCCCTTATTGTAAGAGCAGCAAGGGCTAAGGCCTTCATGCCCGAGGCGCAGACCTTGTTAACAGTGAAGGCATTAACCTCTTTAGGAATGCCTGCATGTATTGTTGCCTGCCTGGCAACGTTTTGCCCCTGGCCTGCTCCTATTACATTACCCATGATTACCTCGTCGATCTCTATTGGTTCAAGAGAATCAGCGTAATCATAGGCATTTTTTTCCAGTTCAATCATGGCCGTCCCTTTTAGGGCATCTGGCTCAAAATTCTTGAGTTCATCGGAAGCTACGGGTCTCAGTCCCAGTCTTTTCAGGGCCTCCTTCAAGGCCAAGGAACCCAGGGTAACAACTGGTGTGCTCTTTAGTGATCCTCCGAATGAACCGACGGGTGTTCTAACGCCCCCAAGAATTACTACATCTCTCATGTGCCTGTCTCCTTATGTGAAGTTTGAGTGACCGTTCAGGTAGCCACCCCCGTCCCGACCCGGAACGGGGCGGGTTTCCGAATTCCGAGGACGGAATCCGGAACTCGGAAGCAAGGCACCAATTCCAATTGTCAATTTTCAATTGTTTGTGTCTTGGTGTCTTAGTGGCTGAATAGTTACAAGTTTGATTATGAATAGATCCAACCGACATTCAGTCATAAAAGGTATATTTTTTCTTCAAATCTAAGTCAAGTCAAAATGACCGGACACGTGGTAAAAAGAGATATTGTTCCCAGTATCTCATATCTTATGATGGTTTGTATCTTAGAAGAGCCTAAGGATTTTAAATTTTTAAGTCTTTGAATTTTTTTTATTGACAATGCGATATAGTTACATTATAGCTACATTATAATCACATTTCGATAGGTAAGGGGCTTTTCCTTACCATTCACACTTAATATTTAAGTGCCTTTATCTTTTATCAATTTCTCAGGATAGATGAATAACAAAACAAAAAATTTCACTTCCAAAGATCACGACCCAAAAAAGGTTAAATTTGAGATCTTTGGTGAGGAGATGCTCGAAAAAGAGGTCAAACTGAGCGGTAACA
>JAPVWE010000222.1 GCA_028572035.1 Desulfobacteraceae bacterium
GCACTAAGTATCTGTTTTGCACCCAGTCTCCAAGACGGAGAATTGTCCTATTGCGTGATATAATCAAAGAATCGAATTAACGTCTGCCCGTGCCGAGTTAGAAGATTCCTCAACTGAGTGTCACTTAAGGCTGTGAAAGCATCAAGGTTTTCCGGAGAGATTAATCCAAAGAATATCCTCTTGATGGTCATCAACTCCACAGCAACCATCAGCCCAAGATTGTCAAACTCTTCAAGATCAGTAACAAATTCGAATTCATCAAAGTCTTCCGGTGGGTCGGGCAAATACCGGCACGTAAACCCGAGAGCCTTAAGGCCCTCCGCGTCCTTAATATTCTCTAAGTTAACCGTCAAACCGAGGTATTTCCGGATCCGTTCCATGGCACTCATCCCCCCTGCCATTAAGGCATGCCATATATTCTAACTCCAGGTTATGAGCATATGCTTGAATCGAAGCATAAGAACCCGCCCCTGTCTTGTCAAGTTTTATGAATTGCAAGAAGACTGCTCATTATTCGAGTCATTATTTTATTGACGTGTTCTTGATGATTTGACAGAAAAAGGCTGCTCGATATTTTGTCTCTAATAATCAAACAGGTAAACCCCGTAAAGCCGGGGGGACTCCGAAAGCTTTGACCGTGTGAGAGAGTAGCATTAGTAGTTTTGGACACAATCTCATGTACGCCAACATTGATGTACCGATCACTGCCAACAGACCGTCGAGTACCAATGGGAGGGGATAAACCCCTCTCCTTGTTGATTCACATTATCACAACTACTGGGACGCAATTAGAGATTTAGAAGAAACATACCATATAGACATAAAGTGGTCCTTTTAAAACCCCTTCTTAGCAATATGGTCGAAGTGCCGGAACATCTAAAGGCCAAGGATTAATAAAGACCGACCCTGGAAGGGCCGCTATTGATTGATTATTAGAGCGGATAAAGTTGTAAATCTTGTAACATTTTAGCTCTTTGAACTTAACTGGTGAATGAGCATGGAGATGTCTTTTTTTACCATGCCCCTGGCCCAGACCTGATTTACAGGCTTAATATGCTGATCCGAGCCTGAAGATCACTGCATATTCTGTGGTCTTATTTTACCATATCGCACCAGGGCAGGCCTCACAAAGACGAGTCGGTAGGCCGCTTCAAACTGGCGCACACGGACAACGGACCTAGAAGACAATGACGTGTTGCTTGTGCGCACGGTTTGAAGCGGCACGCTGAGGCCCCCTGTTAGAGGGCATGAGGTAAAAGAAGACATCTCCATGCTCATTCACCAGTTAATTTCAAAGAGCTAAAATGTTACAAAAAATCAAGTAATTTTAGCCTCTTGAAATTGCCTGAGTAAAATTGAAACTCTTTATTCCGAGGTTTTCGGTCAAGCACTACATAGGAAGATCAGGAAGAAAATGGGAAAGACGATCTTGAGTAGTATTTTAGAGGATAAAAAAGATTCACTATAAAAGGCCTTTCGTGGATGGGACATCATCCAGCCTTTCTTCTCTTTGAGATGCCTGATCAAGGGCCCTCGCAAAGGCCTTGAATATTGCCTCGGCACTATGATGTGCATCATCACCAGATAAAAGCTCCACATGCATTGTAATGCCTGCATAATTCACCAGGGCCCTGAAGAAATCCTTAAGAAGGCTTACATCAAATTTCCCTGTCAGACTATTCTTTATAGACGCCTTGTATGAAAGATACGGTCTGTTTGAGATATCAATTACCACATGTGCCAGGGCCTCATCCATGGGAATCATTGCCTGGCCATAACGTTTAATCCCTTTTCTTTCCCCTAAGGCCTGATTTATAGCCTTACCCAGGCAGATGCCCAGATCCTCAACGGTATGGTGATAATCAATCTCTGTGTCCCCTTTTGCCCTGACGTTAAGATCCATGAAACCATGGGCAGCCATCAACTCAAACATATGGTCAAAAAAGGGGATGCCTGTATCAATAGAGAAAAGGCCTCCTCCGTCCAGATTCAGTGTTAACTGGATATCTGTCTCCTTTGTCTTGCGCTCAACTTCAGCACTTCTTTTCACTCAATATATCCTCATCTTTTGACGTTCTGGTGGAGATGAGGGGAATCGAACCCCTGACCTGTACGTTGCGAACGTACCGCTCTCCCAACTGAGCTACATCCCCACTCTTTTAAGCATTCAGCTGTTAGCTGACAGCTCTTAGAAACAACCTCGCTCCTTGGGTTTTGCTGAGTTAATATGCCATTTTTTTCACTTGTATTCAAGCTAAATATTAGAAGCTCTCTTCCGAGATATCTTAAATGCCCTCGTGAGGGCGGGCAGCTCTTTGCTTCCTAAGAGCTTTGCTGAGATAGTATATATGACGACTCCCGCTGCTATTGCTACCAAAAGCCCTGTTGTCAATCCAAGAATGCCTTGGGTAGGATGACCAAGGAAGATCTTTGAGGTGAGGAAGTAAACACAGGCACCCATAATAAGAGAGGAAAGAAAAGACCTTACCATTGAACCCATTACTACCCTCCCATCGATGCCACCCAGTCTCTTCTGTAATAAAAAGATAAGCATACACAGTTGCAAGGTGGAGGCAAGGGAAAGGGCCAGGGCCAAACCTCCATGCTCTAGAGGTGTGCGCATCAAGATTACAGAAAAGGCAAGATTCAGGAGCATAGCTACCACTGCAACCTTAACTGGCGTTTTGGTATCTTGCATGGAGTAAAAGGCGGACACAAAGACCCTAAGGGCAGCAAATGACCAGAGCCCCAGCGAATAGTAAAGGAGGGCCCGGGCAGTCATTCC